>JBMTIN010000144.1:0-3288 GCA_049437345.1 Candidatus Marinamargulisbacteria bacterium | reverse complement strand
ACCTCCTTAAAGTGTTACATCTATTATATCATAATCTCGTGACGACACTATCTAATCATAAGTATGTCAATTCCTACGGAAATTGGGTGCCAGTATACGAACAATACCCTTTATTAAATCGTTTATATATGTCGTTCTTAAATACAAAGTTAACCAAAAACTTTATTGCTGCACTGGGGTTGAATAATTATTCCAACAGCTTTTTAGAGGCCACAAAACGCCGGCCCTATAAGCAATATCAAGATCAAAATGATCAGGCCACTTTTTCAAATGATATGGCGGATGTTTTTGGTCTAAAAATCAATAAAGAAAGCCTCATTTCTACGAATGTTGGTGACGATATTAAACAGATTCAATTATCCGAGTCAGGATTAGATGAAATTAAAAAAGCATTTCCTATATATGTAAGTAATGATAACGATACCGCCAAGTTATTGCTTGTTTTATCGGCCATGTTCACAATGTATAGCTCCAGCTCTTTTTTTGGCACAGAAGAAGAGTCCCCTCAACCGTTACGAAATTACGCATTGGCGCTGTTGAATCATGCCGTTTTATTGGATTCAACCCTGGTTGATAATACCGAACATAATGACTGGTGCAATCGTTTCCTAGGAATAAATAATGCATTTTCATGCACTGCAATAATAGCGAGGGATATGAAAACCTTTATTAAAAATAAAAATAATAAGAGACTAAATGAGATTTTTAATTCAATCTTTCCGACGAATTGGTAATGTATTGAATAGTGTTGATGGTTGGTAAAAAAATCGTTAAATAAGAAAAAGGCCGGCGATGCTGGCCTTTTTTATTAACGGATTGTATATGATTAAACGTTTGTTTTTCAAGTGACTAACTTAAATGGCTGTGTAATAATAACAACAGATAATTTATTGGAGATGTATATGTACAAATTATTTTTTTATTTTTTATTTTTTATTTTTCTAGTTGGTTGTTCTAGCAATTCGGGATCATCTTCTCAAACGGCATCTACAACTAAAGATATGGTTTCTTCAGATGTATTATCGACGTTTAAGGAGTTGAATCAAATTGTGGCTAAAGGAAAAGCACAATGAAAATTGTTACGGTTCTGTTATTTTTTATTTCACACGCCATATTTGCCAATTGCCAGAGTCATGAGTATACTTTAACAACTGAAGAAAAGCAGTCTTTTACAACGGTTCATGAATCCTTATTGGATCTAAATTATGAATCTGTTTCGTTTGAAACAGATTCGAATGATAAAAACAGAATTTACTTTAAAGGTAGCAATGGCGATCAAAATTATATCGTAAACTTAGTCGAGAATGGATTTGACTATGATTGTTCAAACAATAATTTTATTAATATTGAAAAAGAGACGATTCATGCCGATACAAAGGCTAAATTTCATAAAACAACACAGCTCCAATCGTTTGTATTTCTTTTAAATAATGATTTTTCAATTTCAGCGACCACACAAAATCCGAATGAGTTATTAACGTATTCGTACAGTGAGGTTAGACCACGAGCGATGGTTCAGCTTGGAAATAAGAGTGTTCCATGTCAATACATAGTGGATAATGACTTAATAAATGATGATTTTAAAATGACGTTTGAACCCTGCGTAGTATCTATTAAAGTAAAAAAGGATGACGGTACCTATTATCATTTTACTTCTACGATTGAGAAGCATATATTTCAATCAAAATCTTATGATAGTTTTTCTGATAGTAAATTAATGGATGCTGCAAACAATCATATTGGTTATTTTCGATTTTATTTTAATGCTCAATTTGAATTTTTGGATTTAAATAGAGCCCCTATTTAAGAGGCCTTTTTGATTAGGGGGTAAAATATTTCGTGACTTTGCCCTATTTCTTGTATACTGTTGATCTGGTATGTTAAAAAACCTAGTGATTCAAGATTATATTAAAACCATGACACATATTCAGTTGAATCGTGGGAACCCCATTATCAAATTGAATGATGTGGCTAAAAAATTGTCGGTATCGCCGGCGGCCGTTAGTGACATGGTTAAAAAGTTGGTGCGTGAAGGTCTTATTATTAACCCGTCGTATCAGGGGGTTGAATTGACACCTGAAGGGTATCAGATGGGCGTGCGATTGATTCGCCATCATCGTTTGTGGGAGGTGTTTTTGCACCAAACCCTTCAAGTGCCTTGGGATGAAGTTCATGATGAAGCCGAACACTTAGAACACGCCGCCTCCGATGCACTAATGAATCGCATGGATGCGTATTTGAACTACCCCACTGTGGATCCCCATGGCAACCCCATTCCCACGATAACGGGAGAGGTCGCTTTTAACCGTACTGAAATCCCACTCTCAAAGGCCACCATTGGATCAATTTATTCGGTGACACGATTTGAGTCCTTGGATCCCTCGTATTTGAATTATTTGTCGCAGCAATCTTTTTCGGTTGGGGAAACAATCAATGTTATGCAACGGTTTTCGTTTGATAATAGTTTGGTTGTTAATATTAACACCCAAGATATTCAACTCAGTCACGCCATTGCACAGCGTATTTTTATTGTGGATACAGCTACGGAATGGAGAGCATAACGGACTTAAAGCAGTGACTGGGGATCGATATCGATTACCAATCGTACCCATCGTTTTTTAGGGAATTTTTTTAACGCCACCTTAAATGCGATCACATCGGCCAGGGGCACTTTATAAAATACGTTATGGCGAAAATAACCGGTTACTTTTTCGATGGGGGCGACCTTGGGACCAATGATCTGAATTTGGGGCCATTGATCTTTAATCTTTTGATTAAATATAGTCACTTTTTCATAAAATCCCGTGGCCAATGAGGCCGTTTTAGAACTAAAAATAACATTGACAATAGCACAATAGGGGGGATAATTTAAGGGGGATCGAAAGGCCATTTCTTGGGCTAAAAACCCCACACTATCGTGTGTTTTTGCATACTTAAATACATAGTGGTCGGGTTTGTATGTTTGAATAAAGACACGGCTATTGGGAATATCTCGGCCGGCACGACCCGCCATTTGAGTAATTAATTGAAATAGTCGTTCGCTCGCTCGATAATCGGGGAAATTCAACAAGGTATCCACCCCAATCATGCCCACCAAGGCCACGTTTTTAAAGTTATGTCCTTTCGAAATCATCTGTGTGCCCAATAAAATATCCGAAGTATCGACGGTGGATAAGGCATCCGTTAATTCAGATACATTCTTCACCGTGTCTCGATCAATGCGCGTAAGACGGGCGGTGGGGTATAACCGGCGAAGTTCCGATTCAATCTTTTGAATGGCAATGCCAT
>JBMTIN010000143.1:0-3309 GCA_049437345.1 Candidatus Marinamargulisbacteria bacterium | reverse complement strand
TAATTTAACCCATTGGTGTTAGGCGCAATATACCCATCTAAACTCATGGCCGTTTTAACATAAATATATGGACGTTGTTGATCAAAAAAAGTATGAAATTCTTTGATGGCGGGCCATGCTTCTGCGGGTAAAGCATGCGCCACCACATCCAATCCGTGAGATACCAGTACTGTTGCCGCTCGGCCTTGCATTTTTGGGTTTGGGTCATTCATGGCCCACACCACCCGTTGAACGCCCGATGCAATAATACGATCAACGCACGGCGGCGTTTTGCCATCGTGACAACAAGGCTCTAGTGTAATTAATAATGTGGCACCACACGCCTGATCCCCGGCATTGTCTAATGCCACCACTTCGGCATGACGTTCACCAGAAACCAAATGGTACCCATCGGAAATAATCGTACCATCTTTAATCACCATGGCACCTACGGAGGGATTTGGAAATTGAGTACCGCGTAATTCCAACGTCCGCTGAATCAGATTATTCAACATCTCCCGTTCATAACTAGTTAACATCATTGTTTGAAGATGCATAAATAATCCGTTGATCCAACCGAATTAAAATATCAGAGGATTCGTGAACAATAAATTCTTTTTGAAAAAGAGTCCCACTATCATAAGGCTCTGAATGAATTAACGATGATTGTGATGGCGATGTTACCTCAAAAACATCAAATAGTGGGGCATCCGCTACATCATCCAATTGAAATGTAATGCGAATTTTTTTAAAATCGTCAGTTAATGTTGCTATAGTTTCCACCGTCACAGGTATACCTTTACTTATAATCAACTGAATGTGGCCATCTTCAAACATATATTGGTCAGGAAGCGGGGTTTGTGACATCACTCGACCCGCGTCAATGGTTGCTGAAAACTGCGTGCCAACCGTTTTAATTTCAAGGGATGATCCCTTCAAAATAAACGCTACTTCTTCGAGTGTTTTATCGATCAGTGATGGCACCAGTTGAGCTTGTTGACCTTTGGAAACAATCACATTGATTGATCGCCCTTGTTTAATGGACCGTCCTACCGCTGGGTCCGTACGAATCACATGCCCCTCGGGAATATCGGAATGAAACTGATAAATGACCTTTGAAATAATTAATTCTTTCGCTGTTAGTTGATCTTTAGCTCTAATAAATGATTGATTTATAACAGATGGAATCGTAACCACAGGCCGAGTTGAAAAATAATTAGTATAAACTATATATGCAATAATAATTATTGCCAAGCCACCCAATCCATTTTTCCATTGGACGCTCCATCCCGACCTTTCTTTTTGTGATTCATGAGATGTTTTATCCAATACCTCGCGGTTAATGGTATTCGATAATTTTTCAAATTTAACCATCTCTTTACCTTCTAAAATACCAATAATTAACCCAAACGTATGCCATCGATTATTGGGATCAAATTGTATGCTTTTTAAAATAAAATAATTCAATGTATCACTGACTTTTGGATTTACTTGGTGACATTCTTTAGCGCCATGCAACCACTGCTTCTTTAGTAAAGAAATCGAATGATGATGCTCATAGGGCCACGCGCCTGTAACAATATAATAGGCCAGAATCCCAAATGCATACACATCCGATAGTATAGATAATCTAAATTCATTTAAAGATTCCGGAGCTAAAAAAATACACCCTTCAAAAATATCTAATTTTTTATAAAAATACTCTAGACAAATCACATTAACTTTGGCCGGACCCAAAAATACGGCTCCGGTGTCGGTAATAAAAATATTATTTAAACTAAAATTACCAAACACCCGTTGTTGTTGTTCAAACGCATATAAAATACGCGATATTTTTAATAATAATTTGTATCGTTTTTCAGATGAGTCGACATCATCCTTAACCTGATTCAAATAAATATCCAAAGATGTCAATGTATGATTAGGATTATGATAAATTAAATATAAATCACTTCCATCGTATTCCATATCCAATAATTGAAACGCACCCGGAATGGGCTGATACAAGTGATCCTGTAGTTGATATATACACTGATCGGCAAATGCCGGGGTCACCAATTCTGAATGAAATTTTAAAATGTATATTGAACGATTTTCTTGATGATCAACGCCATCATACAGCGCATAAAAAAGCTCTGAAAATAGTTTTTGATTGATTATGTATCTTGATCGAATTTGTTTTGACGCTTTAATACCCATACATCTTGACCGCCCTTGTAAAAAACATGTAATTTATTATTTAATTTATACGCATACGATATCATAACCTCATTTTTAGGTGGGGTAAATTCATATATTATTGTCTGCCGATCATCCAATAAGATAACTTTCTGTTCTTGAATAACCGCAAAATAAGATTTAGTGGGCGTATAAACAGTGATCAAATCCGTCTGTACATTGCTAGATACAATACGGTTATCAAACGTTCTTAATTGTGATGTCTGACGATTTCCTGCCCATACTAAATGGGAGGACTTACTCCGAACCTGAAATGAATCGCCCACTAAATGGGATACTTTTGAATATAAATTGTGGTGAAATAATTGTTGATTTGTACGGTAATATAAATAAATATCATTTCCAATAACTTTGGTTGGCACCCCCTTTAATATCACCGAATCAATGGTGTCTCCAGACATAACATCAATCTTGTGAAGTGTTTTGTCTTTGACCAACCAGGCATCCGTACGAGTCTCAAAAGTATCCGTATACACCGTGTTCGGCAAACGCCATAACAATAAACCTGAAAAATAATCATAACCAGCCAATGTTTGATCCAATGACCATACAAGAATTACCGGATAATTAATATGCACTTTAGCTACGTTATCCAATGGCAAGGCCCATACCGCCTCTTTTCGAATTGTATCAATGGATTGAATCCGTTTTTTAGAATAAACAACCACCCGTTTAAAGCCAATATACATGCCTTGCGAATTCTCTTGAACATTAACGCACCATCGATCACTATACGTTGAGGTTTGTTCGCACAGGGTTTGCGCTTTCGAATTCAATTGATAAAATCGATCTTTATATCCCTGAGTCAGTGAATCCGCCCATAGAATGTACGAAAGCCCCCACAATAACAACCCACATCGAAGAATCAAAACTAATGTTTTTTCTTAGATATGCCCTGTTTTTTCTTTAAATTGCGACGAATGTCGACTTGTTTTTCATCGGATCGCTTTAAAAATTTGGTTAAAACATCTTCAAATTCTTTATTCTCAGAACTGGATCGAATAAAAAGTGCTTTTTTTGGCTTTGGTGCCACGGCTTTTTTAATAGAAAATTCTAATTTCCCTTTTTTATTTCGTCCCAATACTTTGACGG
>JBMTIN010000142.1:0-3316 GCA_049437345.1 Candidatus Marinamargulisbacteria bacterium | reverse complement strand
TTCACTGTCTTTAGAAAATTTTAGCTCTCTTTTTAGTTGTGCAGAGGTCTTTATAGTATTAATTGATTTGAAGGTGTTATTACTTCGGTCACGAAATAGTATTCATTTAGGATACTATTTCTGAGGTTAATGCATGAGGACTACTTTCTGGTCGAAGTAATATTACTCCGGCTGCAAAATAGTATTCATTTAGGATACCATTTCTGAGGTTAATGCATGAGGACTACTTTCTGATCGGAGTAATATACCAGATACGAACATTAATTTCACGATACAATGCCCGTGATGGCAATAAATATTATTTGGTTCAAACGCGACCTACGAATAAATGATCACCCCGTATTAAGTGAGGCTTGTTCCAATGGTAACGCTCTCCCCATTTACATTTTTGAACCCGACTTATGGGCTCAACCGGACATGAGTTACCGCCATTTTCAATTTTTATGTGATAGTTTGATCGATCTAAACCACCAACTTGCCACGATTGGGTATTCCTTAACCATATTCACCGACGATGTTATATCGGTATTTCAACATCTGCACAACACCCACGGCATATCGCAATTATGGTCCACCCAGGAAACTTGGAATGGTTGGACCTATAATCGAGACAAACAGGTAAGGGCTTGGACCAACGATCATCACATTCCATGGATAGAGAGACCTCAACATGGGGTTATTCGGGGATTAAAAAACCGAGATGGATGGTCCAAAAAATGGCACGAAACCATGTCGGCCCCATTATTGTCCCCACCAAAAAGTCGGCCAGCAACCCCGTCAACAAAACCGTTATTGCCAACCGCGGAAATGTTGGGGCTGACCCCAGACACGAATACAACGATACAACCTGGCGGAACTTCCCACGCACACGATTATTTGGCGTCATTTTTAAATCACCGAGGGGAACATTACACCAAGGCCATGTCATCACCTGTAACGGCCTTTGATGCCTGTTCTCGATTATCGCCGCATTTGGCCTTTGGCACAATATCACTGCGAACCGTTTTTCAAGCCACCGAAGAAAAACGGACCACCATCCGTACGTGGCCTCGAAACCGTCGAGGGGCATGGGGACGTGCCATTCGATCTTTCTCCGGTCGATTGCGTTGGCATTGCCATTTTATTCAAAAACTGGAAGATGATCCTTCTATGGAATATTACTCATTGCATTCAGCACACCGTATTGATGATAACCAATCATTCAACAAAGACCTCTTTCATTGTTGGTCAAATGGTAACACGGGGTTTCCTTTGGTCGATGCCTGCATGCGAGCGCTTCATCACACTGGCTGGATCAATTTTCGCATGCGAGCCATGTTAATGAGTGTTGCCACACATCATTTGCAATTGCCTTGGCGAGATTGCGCTATTTATTTAGCCACACAATTTACTGATTATGAACCAGGGATTCACTATAGCCAATGCCAAATGCAAGCGGGTATTACAGGAATTAATGCCATTCGTATTTATAACCCAATAAAACAAAGCATCGATCAAGACCCATCGGGGGTATTTATTCGAACATGGGTACCAGAACTCGCCTCCATTCCAGACAGCGGCATTCATCACCCTTGGCATTACGGTGCAACACCCCCCGTTGTGGATGAAGCCATTGCACGAAAAAATGCTTCAAAAAAATTATACGCCCGTCGAAAATCCCCCCATTTTAAAACTGAAGCCAACGCCATTTTTAAAAAACATGGCTCCCGAAAAAAAAATCATTCAAAATCATCCTCAAATCAATTAAAATTAAATTTCGGTGATATGCCTTAATGCACACATTTACACTTTTTCGATTGCGTCAAAATGAAGCCATTAATGGCTATATGAAGATGTATAATCATGGCATCATTGATTATTCAACAGATCAATTTTGGTGGACATCCACGCCCATTGACTACCATCAAAAAGATGTATTTTCAAAATTATGCGATAAAAATAACCGACGATTATTTGAACATGACGTGGTCGCAATGCGAACAACTCCCCACCCCAAACCCACCACCACCGCACAAATGGTATACGATCACGATCGTCAAACCATCTTATTAATTGACCTAACAACTCATCAACCTTATGAACTCTTTGCGGGTCGTGTGCCCCTTATTCATAAACAAGAATTAACATTTTTAGGATACGCATTTCAAGATAATAACGACACCTGTTAATAATTTCGACGTCGCATCACCATGTCCGTTGATATCACCCAACACACATCATTATCCGTTTGCAACTTAATTTAATAAGTGATATTTTTTTGTTGGAAGATATTTACAATGATTGCCCCGTTATTTTTTAAACCCTATAAAATATGAATTGGTTAACCATGAATCGTGTGAAAACAACGAAAATAACCAATACACTAGCGCTTATACTGGCGGCAACAACCGCTCCATTTGTCATCATTTTTTATTTTTTTTCGTTCAAACTGGTTAGCTTATTTACATTTGTATTGATTTTGGGCTACCTAAATACCTTTCTACTCAATAAATGGCAATGTTATACACTATCTCGATTTGGGCTTATTTTTTATGCTACCACTGCACTTATTGTTTATGGCACACTGCTGGGGGTTAATAGCAGTGTAATATGCATTTTCTACCCATTTTCATGGGTACCAATCATCCTCTTTGACTATGCTGAAAAACGATACATCATTACCGCCATTGCCATTACGTCCATGGGAGTGGTGGGGTTAAAAACCATTTATAATACGAATATTATTCCGCCCATGGTCATCTCTGACCCGGCGTTGTCATTTATTTCACTGGCGATTATTATTGCGTCCATTGCCCTCGCCTTTATGTTCTTATGGCTTTATATCAAAAAAAATCAAATGTATGAGAATGAACTCAAGCAACAACATGCATTGGAATTATCTAGCATTCGAAAAACCATGGTATCCGTTGCCCACCACGTCAACAACCTATTGGTTTTAATGGTAACCAATGCGCAAGTGATCCATAAGAAGAGTGAGGATGAGGACACTCGAAAACAAGCCCTTCAAATCAATAAAAATGGGTATAAAATTGCGGAAATTATTCGTAAAATATCTCGAATAAAAAAAGTAAAGGATACCAATTATGCGCAAGGCATTCAAATGATTGATCTTGAAAACTCGGTCTATGAAGACGACCCGAGTCGATAGATTAATCACTGATACCCTTCATTAAAGTCGCCCCATTATTGATCGATACTATACATGGGGGGACAAAGGAGTTCCCATGAAACCATTGGTATCATCGTTATGTCACAGCCATGTTCCGTCGACCGTGTTATTGCATTTGCAAATACCAAATGCCCTCATGGCATCGAC
>JBMTIN010000141.1:0-3321 GCA_049437345.1 Candidatus Marinamargulisbacteria bacterium | reverse complement strand
CTTGGTGCGCCGATTTCTTTTTAAATGGGGCATAATCCAATGCATGAAACTGAAATTGATGTGAGGCCTGATATTCAATAATGCTTTGTGCCAGTTTTGGGCCCACACCTTCTAGTAACTGAAAGACTCGTTGCCAACTCAATTCATCGTGGGGGTTCACCATTACTTTCATGTATGCGATGGCGTCTTTAATATGCGCTGTTTCTGTGAATTTAAAGCCACCAAATTTTTTGAAGGGAATATTTGCACGTGTTAAAGCTAATTCCACTTGTGTGGAATGAGTACTGGAGCGAAAGAGTACGGCCATATCGTTCAGTGCCGTGCCTGCTTCACGAAGTTCCAGTACACGGTTTACAATAAAATCCGCTTGCTCCATATCGTCAAAAGCTTCAACAAACTTGGTGGGCTCCCCAGGGGCATTGGCGGCAATCAGGTCTTTTTTATATAAATTGGTGGCCTCGTTAATCACATCATTGGATATATTTAAAATGGATTGTGTGGATCGGTAGTTCAAATTGAGCCGGATGGTTTTAACCGTATCAAACAAGGTTTCAAACCCTAAAATATTTTGAATGTCAGCCCCACGAAACGAATAAATGCTTTGTGCATCGTCCCCCACAACCATCAGGTTTTTGTGCGTGGTCGCCAGAGACTGTAGCATGGCCAATTGAATATGATTGGTATCTTGAAATTCATCCACCAAAATATATTGATACCGTCGCGATAGTGTGTCTTGAATATCAGGGTGATCTCGAAGCAGTTCGACCATTTTAACCAATAGATCATCGTAGTCCATTACCGATAAGGCGGCTTTTTTTTTGTGGTACGTTCGAATCACCGTTTCGATATCGTCGGTAAGGTCACTAAAATGGTAAAAATCATCCAAAATAATATCTTTTACAGCGCGGTTGGTATTAATGGATTTTGACGCAATCCCCAACAGCGTCCCTTTTTTGGGAAACCGTTTATCTTTGCGTTGATAATCCCCTTGCTTTCGAAGAATACCCATTAAATTTTCAGCATCGGACCGATCCATAATGGTGAACCCGTTGGGGTAGTTAATCGCGGATGCGTAATGATGCAGTGTCATGTTACAAAAAGAATGAAACGTTCCTCCCATAACCTGTTGACATCGGGCATCCAATAACCCCGCCGCGCGACGCATCATTTCTTGACTGGATTTTCGAGTAAATGTGAGCAGTAATATACGTTTGGGGTCCACGCCATCGTGAATCAATCGTGCCAATCGGTACACCAGTGTTTTGGTTTTTCCGGAGCCAGCCCCCGCCAGGACCAATAATGGGCCTTGGGCATGCTGAACAGCGGCGGCTTGTGAATCGTTTAAATCGGATACATCGAACGACGATTTTGATGCAATTCGGTTATTTAATTGATAATGCTTTTTTGCCACCCATTCAGTGTACTAGAAATGTTTAAAAGGTGAAATACAACGACATTATTTTAATTTTCCTGTAAACTACATGAGATTTTTTTCATGGACGTATAAATCTTATTTGCATCTTGTCGGTGATTTGGATTTATACTTAAGCAATTAAGTGTAATTGATTTTAATTCATCTAATTTATCAGTTGGCATATTTGATATACGTATTTGCTTCTTTGCTTTGTTAAGGTACCTGATTGATATGTCATTAACTTCTTGAAGTTCGTCGATATCTTTAACAAAACAACCTACGGCATTATTAGATTGAATGTTTTCCGGAACATTAAATATATGCTTTGCCAAAATAGCACCAAAATTCCATATATTTTTTTGAATAATGGTTTCATTACATTTTGTTTCTCTTTTTAAATAGCTCGCTTCAGTTATTTCACTTTTTAATGTTTGAATTTTTTTTGCAATATCGGTCAAGCATATAATACGTTCTTTAAGGTCTAATTCATATAACTCTTTTGATTGTATGTTCAAGTATTGTTGAGGTTGGGGGTGAGGGGGATGTTGGTATTGTTGTGTATTTGGCACATTATCGTATTGTTTAAATTTTGGTTTATTTGTTTTTACTTGTTGATTTTTACATAATTTATTAAGAGTCTCTGCAACATAATCCATTGATGGACGGGCTGATTCATTTCTATTTAAACACATCCGAATGAGTTTTTTGATTTCTTCATTTACATTCGACGTATTTAGTAAAGTGTTAACATGATTTAAATATTCATGGAACATGGCATATTTTGAGTCCTGTGACCCATGATAGTACTTTTGATCTTTTGACATAAAGAAGTGGCGCTGAGTAAGCGCTTTTAAAAATACCGAGGCGAGCATGCTACCAAAGGCCCAAACATCAATTTTTTCTTTTTCAGAAAATATTTTATTTATGTATTCCGGAGGGTAATCGGAGCCACCTAAAGGAATATCATAATTTCCTTCAGGTGTATTTTTGTCAAATAACATACCATAATCGATAAGTCGCAATTTATCGTCAACGAATAGTGTATTCTCAAGTTTGACATCATTATGAACGAAACCTTTTTGATGCATGGTATTTAGTTGCGCCGCAATACTGGCCATATCGTTTACTAATTGCTCGTCACTTCGATTCTTCGAATTAAATGGGGTGCCTTTTGGCATTATTATTCGAAGTGGCTTTTTTGCTGGCTCATTCTTTGTGTTGGTTGGAAAATAGGAAAGTATGGATGGTAAAAATGAGTTGTCTACCTTGTTAAGGTTATTTGAATAGTAACATTCTCGGTAAGCATTGAGAATGTCTTGGTAATGAGATAATTTCATTTTTTTTACGGCAGATATCACCTTCTTTTTATCATCTTTATTTATTCTTAAACACTCTCGAATGCGTCCATAACTGCCCATGCCAAGATGCTTTGGGTTCCCATTACTATAATTATGGTTAATAATTATATCCGTGGACGTCTCGATAATTGGATATTTATCTTTATTATCATTACGATAATTTTTTATAAATGGATTATTACTGGCTGTACAGACACGATTCGTCGTATTTGGTATTAAGTAAAGGCATAAATTCTTGGCTTCAGAATCGTTTAAAAAACTCTTTAAACCCTTAGGAATCTTTTCTTCAATAATGCAAATGGCGACGTATAGTGTGTGTTTACTTTCAATTGTGTTTAATGTTTTAATATTATCTGTAAGATTTTTTAATATATCATAAATACTATTATTAATAAGATCAATTTCTTTAAGATCATTTTTTTTAATAGGATTCTTATTAATGATGCCCTCTAATTGTTTAATGTAAACGTTATCGTATATATTACTAGTTGTTAAACTTTTTGTTGTGGCGGTTATATTTGTTGAATTACTTTTGAGGTATGGTGTGTT
>JBMTIN010000140.1:0-3322 GCA_049437345.1 Candidatus Marinamargulisbacteria bacterium | reverse complement strand
AAATCCGCCAGAACAACAATTTAACCCCTTATACCCAAATAAGGATTGGGGATGAGGTTGAAGATATCTTAGGACTCATAAATAAAGGGATCGATGACAAATATTTAACCACGTTTCTGGCCATTCCTATGCGCTATGGCGGTTGTCGAGCCATTGTGAAGGGGTCTAATCAAGAATCGGCTGTTATGACATATTTGAAGAGCTTGCCGGAGAATTAATGGTCCGAGACATTTTCTGAGTTCACAAAAAATGCATGGACATTAAATGTCGATCATTATAGATTAGTCTGAGTATGATTCGATTTTTAAATTTGTTTATGCTTATTTTCTCCCTATCCATCACAACTCAAGCCACTGATGTATCTTCGGTTGAAAAATTCCGCTCAGTTATTACGACTGAATTCAAAGGATATAATATTTCGTCAACCGAAACCATTCAGTTATATGGCGCTAAACATCGTAAATTTATTAACGAAAACGCCTATTGGGGCGAAGCCGGTTATGGGGCATTGGTTGGAAAGCGATCGGGATATCTTGAGGGGGGTATTTTTATTGGTCATTTGAGCAAAGGCCCCGGACAAACCCTCATTGATTTTCGGCTATTTACAGGCGCCGGGGGGGGTGGATCCGCCCCTCAAGGGGGGGGATTTATTATTCACCCAACCATTGGCATTGGTATGGATCTTAATTCATCGCTATTTTTAATGACAGAGCTTGGATACATGCATTTTGTTAACGGCGATATATCCAGTGTTAGCTTGGGCATTAGCCTAAACTTAAATACATGGCGATTAAAAGAAAGGACACCTTAAAATGAAACGATTACTATGGCTCTTATTAATTACCGGTCTTCAGGCCGCCCCACTCACCGATTCAGACATTCAAAATTTAGAAAAACGAAAAATTACCGAACATATTTTATACGAAACCTATCTTGAAACAGACAAAGGGTTGGCCTCTGTTTTTGGCTACCAATTTGATACATTTTTCAATGATCATCAATGCTTTATTTTAGCTATTTCAGGCGCCGTGAATGGGGAGCGTGGCGGGTATGGATTTGCGGCCTTTGGATTGGGGCAAGTCGTTCCCCTTAATTCAATATTTGACTTTAGTGCTCGTGTTTTTATGGGATCCGGTGGCGGCGGTGGATTACCTGCCGGCGGAGGATTTATGATGGAAAGCCACGTGGGTATTGTGTATCACGCAACTGCCGATCTTGGAATTGAACTTAATGTCGGATACCTTACGTATCCCACGGGAACATTTTCATCGCCTGTCGTAAATCTTGGTGTTCAATTCACCGAATCTCAAATCTTTTTGCCCTGGCATTAATCCCCTTGGGGTTGTTTGGGCAAATACACCTGCCAATCCTTTAACCAAGCTCGCATCCCCGCGGCCAGCCACTTCGGCGAAACGCCCCCATCAAACGAAAGATCCTGATCACTCACAGTAATATACTCGGACGGGGTATCTATATATCGCGTTTCATCATATATTATAACCGCCCCTTGGCTCACTACCGTTAGCCGAATCGTTGTTCGCAATTGACTGGACTGATGCCCGTAACGAAGTTGCCGACGAATCCCAGGCATTGTGTGAGCATGAGGATCTTTGTATTCATCCCATACCGTGTTATCATCACGATAAATCGCGTATGAAACCGCCACCTTAGCCACCGCATCAACACCCAAACGATCCGCTAAACCCGCCATAAATAACGTATCCGATATGTCAATCGGGTCATATGGGTCCAACAGATACTCATAGTAAATATACCCATTGGAATCTCTTAAATTCGTGGTATTCATTAATTTTAATGGCCGAACAATGGCCACATCACTTTGCACCAATGTTTGACGCATCCATTGAATTAAAAAGGCATTGAGGACTTGTTCATGCATGCGAGTAGATGCCGGTGTTTCAGAAAACTCAGCATATACAACATCCCGATTTACCCCCATTTTAGGTGTAAATGTACGAATAGTGGCATCGTAGTGAATGGCCACAATAGCGATACGATTCATCCCCATTAATGCATCTATCGGTTTTCGACACCCCAGACTGCCAATCCCAATAAACACCATCATACCCCATAAAAGCAAACGAGCCGTTGACATTACCCAATCAATGATGGATCGTAGTTGGACGGGGGAACAAATCCCAATAAATAACATAGTGTGGCTGCCACATGACTCAGCCCGGGGTTATCCATGGGAAGCAAGGCATAATCCGGTGATGCATCCACAATCACAAACGGTACCGGGTTTAAGGTATGCGCCGTCTGACTCATGTCATCGGCATTGCCATGATCCGCTAAAATAACAAGTATGCCATTGGCGGACGCTACCGCTTGACGAAGCCGCTCAATTTGCTCATCCACGACTACCATTGATCGAACCGTGGCGGATAAATTCCCCGTATGACCCACCATATCACCATTGGGGTAATTAATCCGAATAAAATCATAGTCATGAATGGCCTTACAAACATAATCCGTAATTTCAACCGCTTTCATGGCCGGTTGTTCATCAAATGGCCGGGTATCTGAAGGAATTTCAACATAGGTTTCATGTGATTCACTGACTTTTCCTGATTTATTACCGTTCCAAAAAAACGTCACATGACCATATTTTTGCGTTTCGGAAATGGCCAATGTTTTTACACCACTAGCACACATATACTGGGCCACCGACCCACTAATTTGAGGTGGCGACACCAAATACTGACGAGGCACCCCAAGATCACCATCATATTGCATCATCCCCGCATATAGCACATCGGGCCGCCGTACACGATCAAAATGAATAAAATCATCATTATCAAAGGCTTGAGACAACTCAATGGCACGATCCCCTCGAAAATTCAGCATTACTACCGAATCCCCATCATAAATCGCCCCCATCGGAGAGTCACCATCTTCAATAACAAATGGGGGAATATATTGATCGATTAATTCCGGGTCTTCATACGCCATACTGATGGCTTCTTTCGCCGAAGCAAATCGTGGCCCTTCACCCAATACATGGGTTTGCCAACCACGTTCCACCATATCCCACTGTGCGCCATAACGGTCCATGGTAATCAACATTCTCCCCCCCCCCGATGCAATACGATAATCCCGTTGAGACGATTGATTAATAGCCGCCAACCATGATTCCAGTTGATCCACATAGGTTAATGCGGACCGTGCTGCCACGTCACGACCATCCAGTAATATGTGCAATCGAACCCGTTGAACATGATGTTTCGATATCGCATCCAATATGGCGTTAAAATGATCCATATGAGAATGAACATTGCCGTCGGACAACAATCCAATTAAA
>JBMTIN010000139.1:0-3325 GCA_049437345.1 Candidatus Marinamargulisbacteria bacterium | reverse complement strand
GAGGGTGTACCCCCAGCCATCACAAATTTAATATTTTCAGGAATATAATAATTCGCATAATACCCTCTCAGCCCATCGCTGGTAATGGTGGATATGCCCTCCGACGTTCCTAAAATTGGTTTTCCCAAATAACTGTCACCAAATAATGTTTCACTTAAAAGGTCTATTATTTTTTCGTCAGGTGTGTCTTCATACATATTAATTTCTTCTGTAATAATCGATTTTTCTAATTCAATACTGGATGCATCATGCACAGAATGAAATACAATATCGGTTAAAATATCCCACGCCTCGGCCACATACTCCGGTAAAACCGTAATATAATAACACGTAAATTCTTTCGCCGTATACGCATTAATTTGCCCCCCCAGGGAATCCACCTCTTTGGTAATTTGATATGCCGAGCGGCGTGATGTGCCACGAAAACACATATGCTCTAAAAAGTGTGAGACCCCCTTGGGATGTTGTTGTTCACAAGGAAGTCCAACATCCAGAAAAACAGACAGTGTTACCGAATTAGATGCCGGAATAGGTTTTATAACCGTTTCAATGCCATCAATAAAAAAGTGATGCATCGCTAAAACTAGTCAAAAATTCGTTCCAAATTAACACGTCCCTGACGATCAATCTCCATGACCTTTACTTTAACAGGGTCGCCAACTGAAAAATAATCCTCGACTTTGTTAACACGTTCCTGAGCAATTTTCGAAATATGTAAAAGGGCTTCTTTTCCAGGCAATAACTCAATGAATGCGCCAAAATTCATAATTTTGACCACCTTACCATCGTATACCTCACCTTTTTCAACATCTTTCACCAACTCAAGAATGACACGTTTGGCAAATGCAATGGTATCAGAATTTTTACCTGATACCGTAACCTCCCCCTTGTCACCATCGACAACGTAGACGGTGGCCTTCGTTTCTTCTTCAATTTTTTTAATCTGCTTTCCACCCGGACCAATCAATAACCCCACTTTTTCAGGATTAATCATAATGGTTTCAACTTTTGGGGCACGATCCGTTACAGATGTACGAGGCGTATCAATGACACGGTTCATTTCATTTAAAATATGAAGTCGACCATCTTTTGCCTGACGAAGTGCGTCAACAAGGATCTCTTTCGATAATCCCTCAATTTTGATGTCTAACTGAAGTGCTGTAATTCCGTCATGGGTACCAGCTACTTTGAAATCCATATCACCGTAATGATCTTCCAACCCTTGGATATCGGACAAGATTGTATAATTCCCAGATGCATCCATTAATAACCCCATGGCAATGCCCGATACCGGAGCTTTAATAGGAACCCCACTCGCCATTAATGATAAACTACCGGAACATACGGATGCCATTGAAGATGATCCATTGGACTCTAAAATTTCAGAAACCAACCGAATAACATAGGGAAAGTTTTCTTTATTTGGTATAACAGGTTCCAAAGCACGTTGAGCTAACTGACCATGACCCAACTCACGACGACCCGTCCGTAAAAAGCCACATTCACCGACCGAATACGGAGGAAAATTATAATGAAAATAAAATGATTCCGATACTTGTTCACCAAACGCATCTGAATTTTGTTCGTCCCCATCAGTTCCCAATGTAATAACCCCCAAGCTTTGGGTTTCCCCTCGAGTAAACACACTCGATCCATGAACCGCAGGCAAAACATCAATGTCAGCCGAAATATCCCGAATCTCATCGGTTTTACGACCATCGGGACGCACCTTTTGCTCAATGATAGACTGACGAATTTGCTGTTTTTTAATCGACTGAAAAACGGATTTCACCGTATCAGTGAGCTCAACATCATCATCAGAACCAAACTCAGCCACAACACTGTCGGCCAACTTCGATAAAAACGTATCAATCTGTTGTTTGTTACCATGCTTTAAGTTATCGGCAATCTTTGTTCCTAAAAACTGACTAATCTGAGTTTCAAGCTGTGAATGGTCGGCCGGTACAGGGAGAACATATTTGACCTTATTAACTTTTTCAACCAGTGCTTCCTGAAGACGAATGCTTTCCTTCAATGCATCGTGACCAGCCGTAATCGCATCAATAATGCGATCTTCACTCAGTTCATTAGCGCTAGATTCAATCATCAAAACAGCATCGTTAGTTCCGGCAACAACCATCTCTAACTGAGACTCGGCCATTTGCTCATACGATGGATTTAAAAGGAAGTTATTTTGAGCATCACCAATTAAAGAAGCACCGACTAACTTATTCATTGGAATATCAGACACCCCGACGGCCGCCGATGCCGCAATAATAGCCAAGTGATCTAATGGAAATGAATCATCCAAAGATAATAATGTAATGATAACTTGAACATCGTTGTAAAAATTCTTCGGAAATGATGGGCGAAGTGGCCGATCAATTAGCCGAGATAGCAATGTTGCATTTTTGGATGGGCGTGCCTCACGTTTGATATACCCACCAGCAAATTTACCTGCCGCGTAATACTTTTCAACAAATTCTACTGTTAGCGGAAAAAAATCCGCGCCCACTCGTGGCTCTTTTGACATGGTGGCGGTAGCTAAAAGTACCGTTTCCCCACAACGCAACACAACGGAACCGTTGGCTTGCTTTGCCAAAACTCCCGTTTCTAATGTAATCTCTCTACCTTGTATATTTCCTACAACTTGATGCATATTTTTTTCCTTACGACTGATTCAATAGCTGAACTATTGAGCAATTTTTAAATTTAATTCTTTTGAAACTCGAATATATTCCCCGTGATCTTTACGCTTAAGATACTTGAGTAAACGCTTTCGAAGCCCTACTAAATTTAACAACCCTCGACGAGAATGGTTGTCCTTTTTGTGAGTCTTTAAATGTGTCACCAAATAGTTAATTCGATCCGTTGTTAATGCAATCTGCACTTGGGTAGACCCCGTATCGGATTCATGTGTTTTGAATTTTTTGATTGATGCCTGTTTTTGATCTTTGTCATATGCTGTCGACATGATTTTCTCCTTATAAATATTGTGGTTATTTTATCATAGGGTGACAACTTGAACAATTGTGATTTACATATTAACCTTTTGTGTACCATGACACACGATTATTTACCGATTGAAAATGAACCTCAGTGGCTAAAAAAATGGCCAAAAAAATGGCCAAAAAATCATAAAAAAGAAAAAAAGTATATTCTTGAAATGTTCCCTTATCCGTCAGGGCATTTGCATATGGGACATGTTCGAAATTACACCATTGGCGACGTCCAGGCACGGTTTCACCGAATGCAAGGGGTAGATGTTATTTATCCAATGGGATTTGATAGCTTTGGACTCCCCGCTGAAAATGCCGCGATTGAG
>JBMTIN010000138.1:0-3386 GCA_049437345.1 Candidatus Marinamargulisbacteria bacterium | reverse complement strand
CATAACAATGATACAATTGGAGTTTCTATGGTTTTTAAAAAAAATAACAATTCGAATAAGCAATATTTTAGTATTATTTGTTTATTTCTTTTAATTGCGTTTTCTCTGATAGGCTGGTTTCTTTATCTCAATTTGAAATATAATGGTTCAGATCGATACTCCAGTTTGGATCAACACATTACAACGACGCTTGTAAAGTCAGTGGTCTGGTACCATAGTAGGGGAAAGTTAGAAGAGTTGCGGGCGATTTTTATGGATCCACATTATATTTTAGATGTTGATGGTACAAAAATGAAAATTAAAAATATGCTCAAGCATCGCACAGCAATTTATATTCGAGAGTTCAATCGGTATCAATGTCCAATTGATAATTTGGGCAACTGGTATCAGGATAACTTTAATTTTGATCAATTTTTAGAAGATGTTTTTGAAGTTGTATTTGATTCAACGTTGTATACAAAAGAAACCGATGAGCATATTATTATTGAGTTAAAAATAAAAAAAATCCGTGATATAATGGAAAAATACCAAAATGAAACGTCTGAATTATTGTATGAAAAAATGCATAAAAAAGGGAGTGTGAAACATGGCTAAATTTGCGGTTATCTTGGCGGGTTGTGGGGTCTACGATGGTGCTGAAATTAATGAGGCGGTTCTAACATTTTTAGCGCTTGAAGAAAACAATATACAGTACGATACCTTTGCCCCAAATATCAAACAACATCACGTGATTAATCATTATACCGGTTCGGTTGATACGGAGGAGCGCAATGTTTTGGTCGAAGCCAATCGAATCACCCGTGGCAAGACAAAAGATAGTGAAACCTTGGTTCCCAGTGAGTATGACGCCTTAATTGTTCCAGGTGGATTTGGAGTCGCTAAAAATTTATCAGATTTCGCATTTACAGAAGCCAGTTTTTCGATTGAACCAACGGTTGAAAAAATATTGACCCAATTTAAAGAGTTAAAAAAACCAGTGGGTTACATGTGCATTGCTCCGGCGTTATTATGCTGCATCTATCAAGACTGTCAAGCAACCATCGGGTCTGACAAAACTACAGGGGCTCGATTAAGTTCGCTCGGTATGCTGCATCATGAGAAATCAGTGGGTGATATTGTCGTTGATGAAGCCAATAGAGTTGTGACAACACCGGCATATATGCTTGCAGACACACCGGGTCAAGCAAAGACCGGTATTTTTAATCTTGTAAAAGCCGTTCACGCACTCGTTTAGTATTGTTTTTTATTAATGTTTTTGTTTTTATTTTCGCTCTGTTTTATAGTTACCTGTAGTCTGGCGTTTTACTGTTACAATTTTTCCCCAACAAATTCTAAATTTGAATATACATTGTCGTATTGTATCGTTAGTAGAACGGTTAATCTAGATTATAAATATATAATCTGTAAATTTAACAAAGGGTCGTGTAATCATTTGTTTTTTGAATACTTATTTCAGCACAAAGGGCGAGACATCTCGAAAACGGAGCTTATTCGACATTTTGGTGAAGACTTTATGCGCGATAGAAGTTATAGCCATTTCTTGTCAACCAACTTTTACAAGGATGTTCGCTCGGCTTTTTTTTTCATATCGGGTGACAGTATTCGCGTTAACACTGATGTGGCTTTAGATAAACAGCTGAAATTGTTTTGATATATAATTAATTGTTATTTAAAAAAATAATGAGAAATAAAATAATTCTATAATTAAAAAAAAAGTGGAATAAATTCAGAATAGCTTTTTTGATGGGCAATTCGGTATTATTGTTTCCGTGCGAACCCCCCCACTATCTGAAGAGGGCATCACCCAATATTTTCAGGGAACGTTTGCGGGTCAATATCAGCACCTGATTGACTGTGTGCATAGCAGAGAGTGTTTTGACACATACGACCGTCAAAATTTGTATTTCATGTACAATGCTTTTTCGGATCAATATGGTAGTGAGTATGTTTTGAATTGTCTTGAGTTTGACTATTGCCGGTTAAAATATAAGACGAATCAGTAAAGTCGTTATTTTTATTTTTTTAAAAAATTGACGTTGTTGAATGGTGCCCGATACAATGGTTGTATTATGGCTTTAACCGAATTGTGTTTGGGGCTTGGGATTATAACCACAATCATTGCATTGTCTGGGTATTCGCGTATTAACATGGATGTGCCCAGTGTGTATCAACAGGTTGTGTTGGCGCGTCAAGCGGCTAAAACGTATGCCAAACGAACCGTGGTGTATGCCCAGGACAATCAAATTCAGGTGCGTTATGATCCCGATCGGGTGATTCAAACGATTGCGGTGTCGTCACCGGTGTCCCAAAATCGTCTGGTTGGGTTTACACATGCCGGGCGTACCAGTCGTGCAGGGACGCTTGTGGTTTCTGGTCAGGGGCGCGTGACGGTGGGGGTGGGTTTTGGTCAAATTAGGATGCAAAAATGAAACAACGTGGTATTGTACTTCTGGATGCCATGCTGGGGCTATCCTTAACAATTATTGTTTGTTCAATGCTCGGTGTTGGGGTTGGTGCGGCAACGCGCTATTGTTCGCGATTGATCGCGTTTAATCAGGCCTTAGATCAAGCGCATAATCACCTGCAGCTGGCCATGATGGGCCATGCAACCGAGGGCGTGATCCAATCGCCAGGTCCGTATGGATCCATTCAATATCAGGTTGAGATTGAGCCCAATCACGTGCTTGTTGTGTATGGCCGCTAAATTTATGAACGGGCATCGGCGTGGCTTTATGCTTCTAGAGTTGTCGCTGGTGATTACGCTGTTGGCGCTTGTGTTTCCAGGGCTATCGGCTACCCTTCGGGGGGCGTATCAATCGGTTGGGCATTGGGTTGAAACCATTATGCACCAGTATGATGATGACTATTGGCAGGATCAAATCCGTCAAGATGTCAATCAAGCCACTGCGTTGGGGCGTCGGGATGGCTGGTTGACTCTGAGGCATCCGGATGTGCCGATGATTCAATACGACATTCGCCAATCGTGTTTGCGACGGAGGCTGTATCGCAATCATCGATGGTACAGTTATGCCGTGGTATGCGGGGTATCGGACTGGTCGGTGAATATTTTGCCTGGATATATTCGCATTGAGTATCGCTATCTAGATGGTTTAAAACCCGCTCAGCCATTAATTGTTGGATATGCATGCGCGGTAGCGTTAGTTTAAGCCTCATACTTGGCATATCGCTGATTGTTGGGATGGTGACCGCAGGTATTCAGTTGCTGACCCATCATCAACAGTGGGTGACCTGGCGCTATAATCATATGCAAGCCTATTATTTAGCTCTTTCAGGCTTTGCATTTGCTCCGAATTTGGAATCCTCAATACCCGTTGTTGCGATGGGGAATTCTGTGGATGAGGACTGGCTGTATGATAATCGGTATC
>JBMTIN010000137.1:0-3436 GCA_049437345.1 Candidatus Marinamargulisbacteria bacterium | reverse complement strand
CACAAAATATCCAAAACATCTTCACGAACATGTTCGATGGTTGAAAACTCGTGCAAAACCCCATCAATTTTCACCGATGTCACTCGAATACCCGGGATAGACGATAGCAACACCCGTCGCATCGCATTCCCAATACTGGTACCCATGCCTTTAATTAATGGTGAAAATGAAAACTTAGAATAGTTTTCATTGACTACCTCTTGTTGAACCCACGCCTCAATATCACGCATAAAAACCTCCTTTACTTAACCTAATTTAAACCCGTCGATACTTTCGAGGCCGACATCCATTGTGAGGAACACTCGTGTTGTCTTCGATCGACAACACCTCTAATCCAGCAGACTGGAGGGCTCGTATTGCAGATTCACGACCTGGCCCAGGGCCTTTAACCACAACTGAAACTGATTGAACACCATAACTTTCCATGGCACGCAAGGCCGCACGTTCAGCCGCTTGCTGCGCGGCAAATGGAGTTCCTTTCTTTGCCCCTTTAAACCCGGCCATGCCGGTTGAGAATGACGCCAAAACATCACCATTGACCGGATTTGTAATCGCCACAATGGTGTTGTTAAATGTTGAATAAATACAGGCTTTGGCTGTTGGTATATTCCGCTTTGTTCCTTTCTTTTTTACGCTCATAATTCTATCCTATTCACTCTATTTCGTTACTTTCTTCTTGCCGGCAACGGCAATGGCTTTCCCGCGTCGTGTTCGAGCATTGGTATGCGTGCGTTGACCCCGAACCGGCAATTTTCGTCGATGCCGCGTCCCCCGATACGACCCAATCTCTCGCAACCGCTTCAATGATTGCGCAACAGATCGTCGCAAACCACCCTCTAGCGTATAATTCTCCAATAGTTTTCGAAGCTTCACCACGTCCGCTTCAGCGATATCCCGTACACGCATATTTCCATCAATTTTTAATGCCTGAATAATCTCTTGCGATGTTTTTAAACCAATGCCTTGAATATAGGTCAACGCAATTACCAATCGTTTGTTTTGTGGAAGATCAACTCCTACTAATCGAACCATAGTCTAACCCTGCCTTTGTTTATGTTTAGGAATATCGCAAATAACGTATAATATTCCTCTTCTACGTACAACTTTACATTTTTTACATTTTTTTCGAACCGAAGCACATGTCTTCATGCGTATCTCCTCACCTTAAAATTACTGCTATATATGTCTATCTTAAAATTAAAGACTGGTCTATTATTATGACGAAAATTGTTGATTGCGTCAACCCATAAATTAAAATTGGTAATTACACAGCACATACTGTTAGAATTTGAGGGCCATCTGCAGTCACTAAAACCGTGTTTTCATAATGGGCTGACCAGGCCTGATCTTTGGTTCGAATGGTCCATTGATCCGCATCCGTCACCGTGTCTGGGTTCCCGAGATTTAGCATGGGTTCAATGGCAATGGTCATTCCTTCTACCAATAATGTATTGGATCGAGTGGTGCGTTGGTGGGGGATTAAAGGGTCTTCGTGCAAAGACTGCCCCACCCCATGGCTGCATAAGTTCTTGGCGGTTGTCAGCTGTCGATCGCGGGCAAATTTGAAAATTGCACACCCAATCCGATCGACTTTCTGACCAATTTGAATCACAGACATCGCATCAAAAAATGCAGCTTCAGTATCGTGGACCAATTGGGCGACTGCCGTATCCACATCGCCAATACACCAAGTCCGTGCCGCATCAACATGATAGCCGTTGTAGCAAATACCAATATCAATACTACAAATGTCACCGGGATACATAATTTTATCCGGATACGGAATGCCGTGGACAATTTCATCATTTTTAGACACGCAAATTGTATTCGGAAACCCCTGATACCCCAAAAACGACGGGGTTCCCCCGTGATCTAAAATGAATGTATGCGCCAATGAATCTAAGTGAGCGGCACTAACCCCTTCCACGCAGGCCTGGTGTAACTCTGTGTGCAATTGAGCCAACAGAGCCCCGCCGGCTTGCATGGCCGCAATGGCCTCGGGGGATTTAAGAACGATGCCCACAACCAAATGTCTCTTGAACCATCTGAGTAATTGAACCCAAGGGTCTACTGGTATCAATCACCACACACCGATCGGCATAATACGATCGAAGAATGGCTGTTTGTTCGCAATAGGCTTGATACCGTTTGCGAACCACATCCGCTTGATCATCATCTCGAACAATTAATGCATGCCCACAATCATCACACACATCCGCTTCTTTGGGTGGCACATACGCAACATGATAGGTGCGTGAACAATCGGAACAAATGCGTCGGCCATTAATTCGTTCCAAAACAAGATCCAAAGATGCATCAAAATACAAGACGTGCTCAATGGAACGCCCCAATGATGTTAATAATTGATCAAACTGCTCAGCTTGACCCACGGTTCGGGGAAACCCATCAAAAATGACGGCACCGGATTCTTGACTCAATCCGGATAGCAAGGGCTCCACAATAGCGATGAGAAGTTCATCGGGTACCAACCCCCCAGATTCTACAACCGTTTGTATTTTTTTGCCCAATACGGTTGCTCGCTTAATTTCTTCTCGCAATAAATCACCGGTTGAAACAACCACACAGTCCAGAGAATCCCGCAAGAGCTGGGCTTGGGTTCCTTTACCAGACCCCGGAGGTCCTAAAAACACATAGAGTTTCTTCAATTTAAAAATCCTTTGTACTGGTGATTCATAATATAAGTATCCACGTGCTTCACCAAATCCAAGGCAACACCAACAATAATTAATAATGCAGTGCCCCCCAAACCAGCAAAACTATTCACACGCGTTATATGAATGCCCACCACCGGAATAACGGCAATTAACGACAAAAACACAGCCCCAAAAAATGTAAGGCGAGTAATGATACCCTCCAAATAATCAACGGTTGGCTTGCCCGGGCGAACCCCAATGACAAACCCGCCATGTTTTTTCAAACTATCGGACAATTCAACGGGGTTAAACGTAATGGCCGTATAAAAATAAGTAAAAAAGAAAATTAAAATACAAAACAATGCATTGTACACAAAACCATCGTAGCGGTACCACGTCGATACCATGGACTGAAACGCATCATTGGGAATATAGCCCATAATCATAATTGGAAACTGAAGAACCGCCGAGGCGAAGATAATCGGCAAGACGCCACCTTGAATTAGCTTCAGCGGAATATACGTGCTTTGAGCCCCCATCATACGGCGCCCCACAACCCGTTTGGCATATTGAACCGGAATATTGCGTTGAGCTTCTTGAACAAATACAATACCGGCAATCACTGCAATTAATATTAAAATTAATGCAACGATTCCCACAACGCTGCCCCCACCCTGAACAAACACAACCGTGTTTTTTATATAAACCGGCATTTGCGCCACAATCCCAATAAAGATAATAAGCGAGGCCCCGTTACCAATTCCACGCTCGGTAATAAGCTC
>JBMTIN010000136.1:0-3457 GCA_049437345.1 Candidatus Marinamargulisbacteria bacterium | reverse complement strand
CTGAAACATTGCGTGGGTTTGATAATTTTCACCCTATTGGACGCATTGGAACCGCCGAAGATGTGGCAAATGCCATTGTGTACCTATTATCGGATAAATCATCTTGGGTCACTGGGACAATTCTAAATGTAGATGGCGGGGTGATGGCTGGCAGAAACCAATAAATAAGACCGCCCCCAGTCTTGGGGGCGGTCCATCTCCGAACACTAAACTAGAACGTTAACAGGGCCAATGAAATGGCCAAAATAAAAATAAATGATCCAATCAATACAAATGGAAATCCATTGGACTCGATGGTTGCGCGGTATTGCTTCAATAATACGACGCGATCAATGGGAGTACGACTTAATCGAAGAAATGGGACATGATACAAATACAAAAATAAAGATAGGGATTGTTCAAAAAAATGAACGGTTCGCACCACAATAATCATTATAAAACGATGAATCATCGTATAAATAAAATCAACAAATGCCAACAAAAAAATACGAATATACCGCAATAAACGACGATAAACCCAATCAATATCAATAATAATTGTAGGCTTTATAGGAATGTATCTCTTAAAAAAAACAAACGCTAAAATAGCAAAAAAGAATTTTTGACATTGAATAATTAACCCTTCAAAATGAGTATATATCGCACCAAATGTACTAGGCACTTTTTGAAGCAAATTATCTGAATACGGTAAATAATCGTAAAGCAATCCCGGCATCACACCTAAAAGAATGCAACCAAAAGCAACAACTCCGGTCACAGCGATCATCACAGGGTTAGAAAACCGAAGCACCGGACCTTCATTCTTATAAAGAAATCCATAAAACATAAACTTACATGTAATAAATAAAATCACCCCAAACGATGCAAACTCTAATAACAACCAAGGGGTAAACAAATGTGCATACTCAACGGCTTTTAAAATAATGGTCTTTGACGTATATCCACTGGTTAAAGGAAATGATGCAATGGCCAACGACCCCACCAATGCCAATGCCATCATCCAAGGATAACGACGAGGCACGCCTGCCAACTCCGTATAAGTCGTTTTTCCCGTAGCTTTAATTAAGTTACCCGCGGACATCCATAATACCGAGTTATACATTACACCACACACGACGTGAGCACACACACCGGCAATAGCCAGCGGAGACCCCAACCCAATCCCAACCAATTTAAACCCGATTTGATTAATCACACTGAATGACAACGATCGCCGAACATTGTTCTCCAATAAACCATATATCACACCATAAACCCCCGTAATGGCGCCCACCCAAATTAAAATGTCTGTCCCTGAAAACCCTCTCATGAGTACATAAATAGCTGTTTTTGTTGTAATTGAACTTAAAATCACCCCGCCCATTAATGTAGACTCAGGATACGCGTCCGACAACCAAGATGATAACGGTACGCCCGCCGCATTCACTAGAAACCCAACAATAATTAAATATGATGATAATGAACCCAATGTCATGGCATCAAATAACGTGGTTCCCGTAGCATGAATATGAAGAATAATGCCAGCCAACAATACCAACCCTCCCACCAAATGCACAATAATATATCGCAACGCCGCTTTTCGTGACACTGATGTATCCGCCAATAAAATTAAAAAGACAGAGCTCAAAGCCATCAGTTCCCAAAAAATATACAACGTCACTAAATCATGGGTAAATATCACCGCCAATGCCGAGCCAATATAAACCAAGGCCGCGGCATATTCAGTCGTTTTAGCCACGTTTATACCGTAAAAAAACGCTACCCCAGCCACTCCCACAAAAAGTGCCCCAAATAACTGACTTAGGGTATCCACACGTAATAATTCCAACGGCGTCAATAAAAAAGATACAGATACAGTATCGGTTGCCGTTAATTGTAATAACGACATCGTCGCTATACCTACCGTAAAAAAGGGAATTAAACGACCTAACCGTGTCGATTTAAATAAAAATGTTAATGCGCCACCAGCAATAAAAATAAAACCAGGTAATGAACTAAAAATCATCATGATAATAATCCTCATCGGCCGCAAAACACCGATACACAATGGACGATACCAATACCACCAATGCGGTGCCAATAAACCCCAACATCCCATAAAACCCGTTCCATCCATCCATGGCATGCCACCCATGATCCGAAAAATGGGAATGACGATGCAATACAAAAACATCAATTAAAATACTTAAACTACAAAATAAAATAAGGGCACGAAACCCCCAAGATTTAATATGGCTACCCATTGAACGCTCCTGAAATAATGGTTGAAAAAATAGGGTACTTAAAAAATAAAATAATACTGACCGACGCGGTGATGACTGGTGGAATCACACAAAAAAGCGGCGGCTCCTTTACAACCACATCGCCACCACCGGCCACCGGCTTAAAAAATGCGCGATACACGATTGGAAAAAAATAGCAGGCATTCAAGAATGAACTCACCAAATAAACCACCATAATCACCGTCATTTGAGCATCCATTGCGCCCATCAGCATCATCCACTTGCTAATAAAGCCCCCCGTGGGAGGCAGTCCGGTAACACTCAATGCCCCAATAAAAAAAGCGGTCATCGTCAACGGCATTTGTTTACCAAGGCCATCCATCTGAGAGATATTTTTTTTCTTTGTGGCCACATAAATGGCCCCAGCACAAAAAAACAACGTAATTTTGCCGAACGCATGCATTACAATATGCAATACTCCGCCCAAAAACCCCAATTGAGAGGCCAAACCAACCCCCATAATAATGTATGCCAACTGCCCAATGGTTGAAAACGCCAGTCGACGTTTTAAACTGTCCTGATACAATGCAATCACAGAGGCCATAATCACCGTAAATGCGGCAATATAACAAATCCACTGATTTAAGCCCACCAATTGAATTAAATCATACCCAAAAATACCCGTAATAACACGAATAATGCTGAATACCCCCACCTTTACTACCGCAACGGCATGCAATAATGAGCTCACGGGGGTCGGGGCCACCATCGCACCGGGCAACCAAGCATGCAAAGGCATCAATCCCGCTTTACCGAAGCCATATAAAAACATCAGCATAATGGCGATATAAAATGACGGGGGTAGCGTTTCTGGTAAAATCCCCGCATACGTAAAATCCAGTGTTCCGGTGAATTGGTAAATTAAAATCATCGCCGGCAAGGCCAAGCCAATGGACCCCCCAAATAAAAAGATCACGTACTTACGTGCACCGGCCTTGGCCTCTTCCCCTTGATGATGCCCCACCAACGCATAAGTCGAAATTGAAAGTAGCTCATAAAAAATATATAAAGTAAATAAGTTGGCTGAAAATGCCACACCCATGGTCGATGAAATAGCTAACGAAAAACAAATGAAAAACCGGGTTTGGTTTTTTTCCTTCGCCCCACGCATGTATCCCACGGAATATAATGTCGTGACAATCCATAATGATGAGGCCACAAATGCAAACACAATA
>JBMTIN010000135.1:0-3515 GCA_049437345.1 Candidatus Marinamargulisbacteria bacterium | reverse complement strand
ACGCAATATTTGCCGTTAATTCAATGAATTTGCCCGATTTATTCTCAGCGGTTAAATGAACTCGGTTCTTTTTAACTTCGGCATTCGTGACTTTTGTATTAAAATGAAACGTCATTCCCAATGATTTTAAGGACTTTTGTAAGGCTTTGCCCAAATCCTTGTCCATGGTGGGAATCAATCGATCAAAAAACTCGACAATGGTCACCTTTGTTCCTAAACGAGCATAAACGGACCCCAATTCTACCCCAATCACACCACCACCAATCACAATCATTTCCTTAGGAATGGTTGGTAACGAAATCGCCTCGTTGGACCCAATAATATATTGACCATCCATCGGCGCACAAGGCAACTCAGCCACTTCAGACCCCGTGGCAATCACCCACTTATTGGCCACAACCACTTTGGATTTCTTTCCGTTTTTCACCACAACTTCAGTGGGCGACTGAAACGATCCAAACCCGGTTTCAACTGTAATATTATTTTTATTCATTAAATAATCGATACCTTGCGTTGTATTTGCCACCACATCGTTTTTTCTCTGCTGCATCTGCGTCCAATCAACACTCACTTTTCCGGTCTTAATGCCATGCACAGAAAACTTATGAATCGCTTGATGATAATGCTCCGACGAATCCAATAACGCCTTCGAGGGAATGCACCCCCAATTTAAACAGGTGCCACCCAGCGTTTTTTGGCCTTCAATAATCACTGTTTTTAGGCCTAATTGAGCCGATCGAATGGCCGCCACATAGCCCCCGGGCCCCGCACCAATAATACCAATATCAAATTGTTCCGACATAATGACTCCTTATAATCCAATCAATAATCGAGAGGGATCTTCCAAGCGTTCTTTAATTGCCACTAAAAATCGAACCGCATCGGAACCGTCAATAATTCGATGATCATACGATACCGCCAAATACATCATGGGACGAATTTTAATCTCATCCCCTACTACCATGGGGCGCTTCACAATATTATGCATCCCTAAAATGGCACTCTGGGGAAAATTCACAATGGGGGTCGATAACATCGATCCAAATGTACCACCGTTGGTAATCGTAAATGTACCGCCGTCCATATCGTCCAAAGTAATTTGACCGGCACGTGCCTTTTTGGCGTACCCAACAATGGATGATTCAATGCCTTTAAAGGATAATTGATCCGCCGAACGGATGACGGGCACCACTAAACCTTTGGGAGACGCCACCGCAATACCAATATCGCAATAATCATGATACACAATATGATCCCCATCCACACTGGCGTTCATAATTGGAAATTCCTGCAATGCATCGCATGTAGCTTTGGTAAAAAAGGACATGAACCCTAAGTTCACATTGTATTTTTCTTTAAAGTTTTCCTTGTATTTTTTACGGATGGCCATAATTTCGGTTAAATCCACCTCGTTAAATGTGGTTAATAATGCCTGGGTATGTTGTGCATTGACCAATCGTTGCGCAACGGTTCGACGCAACCGGGACATTTTCTCCCGACGATCCGTTCGATCACCCACAGGGGCCAAGGTATCGGGGGCCGGTGATGCCGGGGCATCGGGGATTGGCTGAGGCGATGCCCCTACGGTGGCTTTGGCCGATTCCGCATCTGCTTTTGTAATACGACCATTTTTACCGGTGCCGACCACATCGGATGACGAAATTCCGGCCTGATTCAAGGCATTGGCCGCCGCGGGGGATGGATGCCCTTTGGCATAGTGATTTGACGCTGGAGCTGGGGTAGAATTTGACGCTGGAGCTGGGGTAGATACCGTACTGGCCGCCACATCCGATGATCCGGTATCCTTCGTTGTTGAAGGAGTGCCTTCACCCGGTGTAATAAACCCAATCACCTCGCCGACCATGACGGTTTCACCTTCATCTTTAACAATGGTTAATTCCCCACTGATCTCGGCGTTCAATTCCATCGATGCTTTATCGGTTTCCAGTTCAAGTAATACATCATCCATTTCCACATAATCGCCACTAGCTTTTGACCAAGAGGCAATATCAGCCTCGGTAACGGACTCACCGGCGGCCGGCACAATAATATCAACTTTCATACGAATTCACTCCTTACTTTAATTTACCAAACGCAGCGTCAACCAGTCTCGTTTGCTGCTTTGCATGAATTTTCGAACTACCAACGGCCGGAGACGCACTTTCAGGACGCCCCACATAATGCCAATCAATGCTCTTAATATGACGCAAGACATGTGTCCAGGCCCCCATATTTTCAGGCTCTTCTTGGGCCCACACCCATTCAGCCGAGGCATACTTCTTTTGTAATGCCGCCAATTGTTTTTGTGGCAATGGGTATAGTTGCTCAAATCGAACAATAGCCACATCCGATCGCTTCAATGATTCCCGAGCCTTGAGCAAGTCGTAATATACTTTTCCAGTACACGCAATTACACGTTTAGGAGATGTCACCGATGTATCGTCAATGATTTCTTGAAACCGCCCCTTAGTGAGATCATCCACTGATGACACTACGTTGGGATGACGCAATAAGCTCTTGGGAGACATCACCACCAATGGAATACGAAATTCATTTTTGATTTGACGACGCAATGCATGAAAAAAATTAGCCGGAGTGGTAATATTTGTAACATACATATTGTTTTCAGCACATAGCTGTAAATATCGCTCAAAACGTGCCGAAGAATGCTCTGGCCCCTGCCCTTCGTATCCATGAGGCAATAATAATGTTAACCCGCTCATACGCTGCCATTTTTTTTCGGATGATGATAAGTACTGATCGATCATAATCTGAGCGCCATTTGAAAAATCCCCAAATTGAGCCTCCCAAATCGTTAAATCATTGGGTGCCGATAACGAATACCCATATTCAAATCCCATCACACAATACTCTGACAAATGAGAATTTAATACTTCAAAACCCACCGTATCAGACAATTGGTTCAATGGGATAAAATGGGCCTCATTTTTTTCATCTTTTAATACCGCATGCCGATGCGAAAACGTGCCTCGCTGACAATCTTGGCCGGACAATCGAACATTATGACCGTCGATAATAAGACTCCCAAAGGCAAGTTGCTCCGCCAATCCCCAATCCACACTTTTTTGATTCATAAACATGTCATGACGCGCCTTTAATAGTTTGTCAGATTTCTTAAATATGTTAAATCCATCGGGGACTGTGGTCAGTGCTTTGGCCACCGTATTCAAATGACGTTTTTGTACACCCGTATTAATGGACTGCTCAAAGTCACCGTCGGTTGATGTACGAAAACCCGCCCATTTACGTTTAAACATATCCAATTCTGACTTGGGCTGTTTATCGCGCGTGTAATCCAGCCGCTCTTGCAATGTTTTTTTAAATCGGGTCACCATGTCTTTGGAATCTTTATCCGTAATGACACCATCATTGAGTAATTGGTTTCTAAAAATGGTATAGACATCGTCGTGCGTTGAAATCGTATTGTACAAAATGGGGTGAGTAAACCGAGGTTCATCGCCTTCATTGTGGCCAAAACGACGCTACCCTAAAAT
>JBMTIN010000134.1:0-3516 GCA_049437345.1 Candidatus Marinamargulisbacteria bacterium | reverse complement strand
GCAAACCCCAAGGCAATCAACATGCGAATCATCGGCACATACATACTCGTCCAACGAATGGCCCGAATATTCGCCTGCTTATAGTCATTGGAGGCATCGGAAACACGCCCTAACTCAAACGCTTCCGCCGTAAAACTTTTAATAACCTGAATGCCCGACAAATTATTCTCTAACCGAGCCACTAATTCACCCACCGCTTGCCGAATATCGGCATAAAAAGGAGATATAAACCGCTGATACACCAAACTTCCCCCCACAACTAAAGGTACCGGCACCAATGATACCAACGCCAATGGCCAACACGTCGCACCCATAACCACTAATGCAAACACCAACAACACCAACAATTGCACCAATTCATTAAATACCCGATTTAAAAAATGCTCCAATTGATTCACATCATCATTAACAATCGCAATCAACTGCCCCAATCGCTGATCCTCAAAGTAAGCCATGTCTTGTTGTTGCAAATGGGCATACACATGGCACCGGATATCGTGTTGAACATGTTGTGCGGTTCGCTGAAACTGCCACTGATACACCCACTGGGTAAATGATTCCAACCCAAAAATACCCGCGCCCAATACGGCTAAAAAAACCGCCGTTTGCATGGGCGATTGATTCGGAATCAACGCCATGATCCACCCGGGGGGGGTGCCTTGAACCGTGTCGATGACCCACGCCACCAATAACGGTGGCATTAAATCCAAAACTTTATTGGCCACACTGGCGGTCATCCCCAACCAAAAAGACCATTGGTACGGCCGAAGAACCCACGAAAAAGCCACTAATGCCGACGATCGAAACGTAATCACTCGGAAGGTACGGTCACATCAATGGAGGGCTGATGCATTAAATTCAAATCATTTAGTTGCGATACCGCCACCGGCCCAGGAGCCTTGGTCAAAGGGCAAAATGCCACTCGGTTTTTGGGAAACGCAATCACATCTCGAATGGACGGCGTACATAAAATTACCGATACCAACCGATCCACCCCGAGGGCTAATCCCCCGTGAGGCGGGGTTCCGTAACCTAAAGCATCTACAAAAAAACCAAATTTTTCACGGATATCGTCATCACTTAAATTCAATAATTTAAAGATCAAGGACTGCTCTTTAGCATCATGAATTCTTAAGCTCCCCCCCCCAATTTCTTGGCCATTAATCACAATATCATATGCCTTGGCAGTAATACCCAACACCTGATCTTGGGTCATGCCCTCATGAATGGGTTCCGAAGGTTGAGTAAATGGATGATGCAAGGATGTTAACCCTGTGTCCGTCCTTTCAAATAAAGGAAAATCTGTAATCCAACACCCAGCATATATATCGTCGGGAATTAAGTTAAACCGCTCGGCCACGGCGACACGAAATCGCCCCAACACCTGGTTTACAACGGACATATTGGTATCGGCCACAAACACCATAATATCCCCGGGAGTGGCCTTCACAGCCTGTTTCGCCGCTATTAATTGATCTTGACTAAAAAACTGAACAATATTGGATTCAAATTGGTCATTATCCAATACCTTCATCCAAGTTAACCCTTTTCCACCACATGCCTGAATGGTTTTTCCGGCCAAATCATTTTGCAACATGTTCTTACTTAGCTCTTTGGCCAATCCCGGCAAAGCAAAACCTTTAATCGCTCCACCGGCACCAATAATAGAATTAAAAATTTTGTATCCAGAATCCTTAAATACCGTGGTGACATCGGCAAACGCCATACCATAACGTAAATCCGGCGCATCTGTTCCATAATGATTCATTGCATCCGCATATGTCATTTTAGGAAATGAATGGTCAATGGTAATCCCCTGACTCTGAAATGCCGCACCGATCAATGCATTGGTTAGCCCCATAATATCGTCGTCATTTACAAACGAAGCCTCTAAATCCAATTGAGTAAATTCCGGCTGACGATTGGGTCGTAAATCCTCATCTCGAAAACATTTTACCACCTGATAATACCGCTCCAACCCGCTCATCATTAATAACTGCTTAAATAATTGAGGGGATTGTGGCAAAGCAAAAAAAGTGTCTTGATGTGTTCGCGATGGCACCAAGTAGTCTCGCGCACCCTCGGGGGTACTTTTAGTTAAAAAGGGGGTTTCAATATCTAAAAACCCGGCATCATCCAATGTGGTTCGCAACGCCCGAACAATATGTGCTCGACCAATCATATTTTTTTGCATCGGGGCACGACGCAAATCCAAATAACGATACTGTAGTCGTAAATCTTCATCCACATCCAAGCCCATTTTTTCACTGGCTTTCTCGGACACCATAAAAGGGGGCGTCTTAGACTCACTTAATACCACCAATTCGGTCGCAATCACTTCTATTGTCCCAGACACCATATCACTATTAATGGTGGCTTCTGAACGCATTTGCACCGTTCCGGTTACCTTAATCACAAACTCCGATCGCAAGGCTTTGGATTGTTTATAAATGCCCTGATGAATGTTTTCATCGCAGACCACTTGAAGCGTGCCCGATCGATCCCTTAAATGAATGAATAGTAAATGCCCATGATCGCGAGTGGTATCCACCCACCCGGCCAAAGTAACGGTTTGATCAATATGTTTTTCTGAAATGTCAATGCATGATTGACGTTGATGCCATGTAAATTTCATACCTATGAGTATACTCGATGCCCGAATAGAATAAAATACCCCAATAAAATATTAATTACCTATGTTTAAATTTTTGCCAATTGGGTATACATTATTATTAATGAAATTTATCAAGATTCTTTTAATGGTGCTCACCATTACCGGAGTAATAACCCACGGAGTTGCGCCTAACCGAGTGAGTAATTTCTTATACGGCCCTTATATGAATGATCCTGAAATTCCCAGCATATCGGTTGATTTGATCTCATTATTCCAAAAAAAACCATGCCAACCCAATGTAATTACCCGATTAAATCAGGACTTTACCCGCCCCGGTGGTCCAACAAAAAAACCAACCATTCAAGATCAAATGACCATCGCTGTATGTGCTAAACGGCAACAAAATATTGCATTTAATTTACTTGAAAAATGGGTATATCCTCATCAAAATACGGCATTGCTAACGTCGGCCAATCGAGAACTTAAGGGGGTGTTGTATGACCCCGACTTTATACTCAGTGTATCGGTAAGGTATCCTCGGATATTTCAAGCCATCCCCGATTCACACCCCCACTATTTAGCCCTTATACAAAAAGTACTTCCGGTACGTCCCCACACATTTAATCACCTAACATTACGCTATAAACGTCACCCATGGGTCACACAAACACTATTTAATATATCTTCTAACTATGACGACATTTATAAACATTTGTCCATGCAATACACCACCGATGAACAACAACGCGAATCATTTGCCATGCATAATGGTTTACTATACTTAGAGCTCCCTATTGAAAAACGAAAAAACCCCTATTTGTCGTACCATGCCTATATTCAAAATGACCGTGTTTACCCCTTTATTCCCCGGGAAGTGATTGATTTATTCAATAATAAAGGGT
>JBMTIN010000133.1:0-3584 GCA_049437345.1 Candidatus Marinamargulisbacteria bacterium | reverse complement strand
GAAAAATTTATGATTGGCGACATGACACCCCACAACGCATTGGGACATATTAGCCAAAATACACTTATGATTGTTCCTGGAAATCGTGAAGGATTGGTGTTAACGGCCTTATGTGAGAATCTATTAACCAAGGGACCCCACCATGTATCGGGAATTGTATTTACCAATGGTATTCGTCCTCATCAAAAAATCTTAGAGCTCCTGTACACCTCTAAAATCCCGTTATTTATGGTTGAAGAAGACGCCTTTTCTATTGCCACTAAAATTAATCATATGATTGTAAAAATTGGATCCCAAGATAAAAACAAAATTAAAATTGCCGGAGACATGATTGAAAAATATGTGGCTATCGATAAAATTTATGATCGCATGAGCCATATGTAATCTTGTGATATAATGCTCCCATGCAATCCCTAGTAAAACTAAAACAGGCTATTTCAAATGACTTGAATGCCATTAATCACATTATCCATACTCAGCTTACTCAAACCCCTCATCCAAAACTAAGCGAGATCACGCATCAACTAAGCCAACAAAAAGGCAAGCAAGTTCGTGCGTCGATTGTTGTGATAATTGCTCAAATGAGTGGTGTTTCGGATATGTCACATACCCACTTATTGGCGGCTGGCATTGAACTTATTCATTTGGCATCATTAATTCACGATGACATTATTGATGAGGCCACCCACCGTCGCAATCAGCCGTGTTTGCATCAGGTCCATGGCACTAACAATGGTATCATTATGGGGGTCTACTGTTATTCAATGGCCTTGCTATTATTTTCAAAAATTGAAAACCCCACCATTATTAGTGGGATTTCAATGGCGGTATCCAAGCTATGTGAAGGCGAGTTTATTCAGGTGAATGAACGGCATAATACGGCATTATCTGAAGATGATTATTGGGATATTGTCGATAAGAAAACCTCGGCATTATTTGTATCGGCATGTGTATTAACGGCCCAATTGGGCCAGCTCCCATCCAATGTCACTCAATCATTACAGGGGTTTGGGCAGGCTTTGGGCGATATTTTTCAGTTGGCGGACGATTATCTTGATATTTATGATACAGAAAATAGACTCAGCAAAAAAGTGGAGCAAGACCTGATTACCGGCGATATTTCATTGCCCATTATTCTTGCGGCTCAAATTGGAAATACCCAAGATCAAGTTAAAATAAAACAAGTGCTTATTGAACAAAGTCCCCACATTGCCACAAAAATAAAGCATCAATTATACATAAAAAAAGAATTGGCGGAAACACATTTAAATACCATCCCACGTTCATTTAATACCCAGCATCTTCACACGTTGCTAAAAACCATCATGAACCGTATTCAATAGCCCCCCCTAAGGTTAATCGCTATAGCGTGGTTAAAAAGGTTTGGTATGAGGGCTCATCCATTAAATCCTCAATAAAATCGGTGTGTTCTACGGTGGCTTTAATCAGCCATCCGTCCTCTGTTGGCGCACTATTGATGGTTTCAGGCGTGTCAATAACGGCATCATTTCGCTCTGTCACTTCACCATCAATCGGTGAATAAATACCCGACACCGTTTTTACGGACTCAACGGATCCAAATTCATCGCCTTTAACCAATGCTGTTCCAGCCTCAGGTAATTCAACATATACAATTTCGCCCAATTCATCGGCGGCATGCGAGGATATTCCGACGGTCACATTATTTCCGTCCAATTCAACCCATTCATGATCTTCAGTAAAGAATCGATTTGACATTTTACACTCCTAAAACATAGTACTAAGAAGAATATCACTACTGAATTGAATCCTTCAAGAAAAAGACCATTTTTTCATATCAGAACATGGCCATTGAATTATTTTTATCGTATTATTTGAATGTATTTCCACATCATTTTTTATAATAGGGAGCATAATATCATGAAACAAGCGGTTGCTTTTAATGTTCAAGAAAAACAACAGCCAAAGGCATTGGTGAATGACTGTTATTCGCATATCCAAGATTTATACGATTTAGCCACAACCGATCGGGTAGCATTTTGGGAATCTCAAGCCAATGAATTAATATGGCAACGCCCGTGGGATACCCCCTTGGTGTGGCAACGTCCCTACGCCAAATGGTTCGTAAATGGCCAGCTGAATGCCTGTGAAAACTGTGTCGATGTTCACTTAAAAAATAACGCCAATAAACGTGCCATTGTTTGGGAAAGTGAAAATGGCAACACCCAAACACTCACCTATCACGAATTGGCCATTCAAGTAAGTCAACTGGCCCATGCATTAACCCGCCGCATGGGGGTTAAAAAAGGCGATCGCGTAACCATTTATATGCCTCTGGTTCCCGAAGCCATCATTACAATGCTCGCCTGCAGTCGTATTGGCGCTATTCACAGTGTGGTGTTTGGTGGGTTTTCAGCCCCATCATTGGCCGAACGCATCGATGATTCCGAATCAACCTGTGTTGTAACGGCCCATCAAGCGAATCGTCGAGGTCAAATTGTACCATTACGCGACATTGTTGCATCGGCCTGTCAACAAGCCCAGTCCAAACCGAAAATTCTGACATTAAATGCCACCTCAAAATACCCCGATGACGTGGACTTTAATGCCGCATGTGCATCGCAACCCACACAACACACGCCTGTCGCCATGGATTCCGAAGACCCATTATTCATATTGTATACATCCGGAACCACGGGAAAACCCAAGGGCATTATTCATACCACCGGAGGGTACCTAACCCATGCCAAGTACAGTACCAAGCTAGTATTTAACCTGCAACCCAATGATATTTTTTGGTGCACGGCCGATGTGGGGTGGATCACCGGCCATACGTACCTTACCTATGGCCCATTGGCCAATGGCGCCACATTATTTATGTATGAAGGCACTCCCGATTACCCCCACAAAGGTCGGTTTTGGGAATTGATTGAACAGCATGAGGTGACCACGTTTTACACTGCACCAACGGCCATTCGTGCCTTCATGAAAGATGGCGAAGCGATTCCCGCCCAATATAATCTGAATTCACTTCGCATATTAGGTAGTGTCGGAGAACCCATTAATCCCGAAGCGTGGGATTGGTACTATACCCATATTGGTCAAAAAAAATGCCCCATTGTTGATACCTGGTGGAAAACCGAAACCGGAGGCATTATGCTGACCAGTCTTCCCGGGTATCATCCCATGAAACCGGGCATAGCGGGGGCGGCCTTACCGGGCATTAGTGTCGATATATTATCGGAAATGGGGCAGCCCCAATCGAACACACGTGGCCTATTATCCATTACTGAACCGTGGCCATCAATGTTACGAGGTATCTGGAACGATAACCAACGCTATGAAGACGTGTACTGGTCACGATTTGAAACGTATTTTGCCGGGGACGGTGCAATACAAGATGCCGATAACGATATCTGTGTGATTGGACGCGTTGATGATGTCCTTAATGTGGCTGGGCACCGTATTGGTACAATGGAAGTTGAAAGCGCCTTGGTAGATCACCCTACGGTGGCCGAAGCCGCAGTAATTGGAATTGATGATTCCATTAAAGGAGAAGCGATTGCGGCCTTTGTTATTTTAAACACTGGAACCGTTGAATCCGA
>JBMTIN010000132.1:0-3598 GCA_049437345.1 Candidatus Marinamargulisbacteria bacterium | reverse complement strand
ATGATCCGGCAGATCGAAGTTGTCTGCCGGATATGCCACCTTGAAAAAAGATAACGCCCAATACCCACGCGACAAACTTGGCGGATCGTGGGCCACGAACAATATGCTTGGTCATGAGTTCAGCGAAGGCTTTCGCGGCACCCGTGCGGGCCCAAATGCCCATTAAACCACCGAGCATCCATAAATAAAGCAACATGATGCCAGCGGCACTTTTGGTGGCCATGGCCTCAAGTAATACGGCATCGGTAATGTCGTACTGTTGCAAAAGTAAAGCCCCCACAATAATGCCCGAAAATAAGGCGCTGACGGGCTCCCGTGTGAGCCAACACAAGGCAATGGCGACAATGGCTGGCAATAATGACCAAAGGCCAAAGTGTTGGGCCAGTTTTAATTGATACACCACGTCTTTTTCAACCCCATTTATCATTTTTTTAGTTTGTACAAATTCTGTTTTGGGTAGTGACGATACATTGTTGTTTAACTCCGAAATACGGGCTTTTGTTAGCTGCGCATTCTCGATGGCGGTGACGGATTCAACGGGCGTGGGTTTTCCTTTATACAAGTAATACAATTGTCCCTGATCGTTCGTTTGAAGATCAATCGTTACTTGTTGAACGGTGTAACGAGGGCCTTGGGTGGCACCAATATACCATGCGGTTAAGGCAAAAATGGCAAAAATAAGGAACGCCGGTTTTTTTAATATGCGAAATAAAAAAGATCCGCCCAAGGGAACCCGTTGTTTATCGCTTTCGTGGGCTTTTTCGTTGGCATATACAAATGAGTTATGTTGTGGATCGGCCTTAATAATAGGCTTGGTTTTATTTGATACAGGGGATTGTTTTTTTTGATTCATTGGTTATGATCTCCGTTCTAACTGATTATCGTCATTTATTGATAATATATTTCAAATTGATATGAATATTTTTTATTCAGTTTAGCAATATCACACTCAATTGAAAAGGTTGTTCCCCGATAAAAAACCATTGTGGTTTTTTATCGGGGTGCCCACGTTGATACATGTTGTGTCACTGTATTAGGGGATTCCCAGTGAACGGCGTGCGAGGCGGTTGGAATACCGATCACTGTGGCATAACGAAACGCCTGCTGGTACCACTGGGCGGCCGTGGCATAGGCGGTATCATTTTCGCCGTATAAATACAGTGCCGGGCGATGGGATACCACATGGTGGAAGGGCATGGCCAATGCACTGAGTGCTCGACATCGGATGAGGCCAATATCAATGGCGTGGGATTGCGTCATTTTTTGAATGAGTGTTGGGCGATGGGGGTGGGTGATCAATGAGCTGTATATGGGTAACTGGAACCACCATTCAAAAAAATCATGGGGTGATAAAACCGAGGCTTGGCGGAAAGCCAGGGCATTAAATTGGTGTTTTTTAAACCGATCTTTAGGGAAAGAAAGGGGGTGGCCAGAGGATATAAATACGCATTTTGTTAGGGCGCTATGGGTATCCAATTGAGTCGAATATAGCAACCGTCCCCCCATTGAATACCCCAACCCAATGATGGTTGTATGGTGGGCCGCATGCCCTTGAATGTGGCGGTTGATTTCGGCAATAACTTCGGAATAGTCGGGCGGTATTTGGGGCGAATAGTCCAATTGAAGAGTAGAATCAGTGGCGGGAATCAGCGGGGTTAGGTCGTTTGTGTGTCCCCATAAGCCCGGTAATAGCACCCATAGCCGAGGCCCCTTATCGGTGTACGTTACATTAAAATAATCAGGCAATGAATTCCTAAATAAAGGGTGAGGGGCGTATAGAGCCAGCGATCCCATGTTTTAAATGGTCCCGGGTCTATCCATCGATTGAGGGCATGAAACACAATTATCCCCGTGAGCCCTCGTGTTATAAGGGCAATGGCGGTTAACCATAAATAGGTGGTTAGCATTGTATTGAGTGCGGTGGGATATTGGCCGGTCACATGAGCAAAGGCCAGGGTACTCATGCCCAAGGCCACGGCGACGGGGGCCGCCATTAATTGATGAAAAGGTAAGGACTTTTGTTGAATGGTGGGTAAAACGGCCGCCCGATTCAGAGGAAGCCCCAACGCCATATAAATATGAAATAATGTTAGAAAAATAAAAATACCGAGTGTGAAACTGGTCATTTAGGTATACACACGGGCATAGATATCGTCCACGTGGGTGGTATATGGGTCGAAACTAAAAATGTCGTTCAGTTCATCGGACGAAAACAAATCGGTTATCTGAGGGTCTTTTTTAATTTTTTCGTCGAATAATTGTTGGTCGTCAAAAGCGGCGTGGGCATTTTTTTGAACAATGCGATAGGCGTCTTCACGAAGCATGCCTTTTTGAACCATGCGTAACAGTAGTTTTTGAGAGAAAAATACATTGTATGATTTGCCAATGGCTTGTTTCATTTGGGCTTCATTGACGGTCATGCCTGAAATCACCTTGGTCATTAACCCAAACATATAGTCTAGGCTAACGGTAGCATCGGGGAAAATAATACGCTCTGTTGAGGAATGCGAAATGTCTCTTTCATGCCACAGAGCCTGGTTTTCCATAGCGGTCAATGCATACCCACGAACCACGCGTGCCAAACCCGTGACACGCTCACAAATAATAGGGTTTTTTTTGTGAGGCATGGCCGAGGATCCTTTTTGTCGGCTAGAAAATGGTTCCAATACTTCGTTGAATTCGGTTTTTTGAAGACCACGAATTTCCACGGCCATTTTTTCGAGCGTGCCAGCCATAACCGCTAAAGTGGTCATAAAGGTGGCATGACGATCCCGTTGCAATACTTGGGTTGAAATGGGGGCGGTGTTTAGGCCTAGCTCGTCGCAGACCAGGGACTCTAACTTTGGCGGCATGTGGGCATAATTGCCAACAGCCCCCGATATTTTCCCCACATTGGTGGTGGCCATAGCGTCGATGAGGCGGGTTCTATGCCGCTTTAGTTCGGCGTACCAAATGGTGAGTTTAAGCCCAAACGTGGTGGGTTCGGCATGCACCCCATGGGTGCGACCCATGGTTAATGTGTATTTATACTGATCGGCTTTTTCTTTTAATGCACTCATTAGAGTGTCAATATCTTTCAATAGGATGCGTCCAGCATCTTGTATTAGCAGGCTAAAGGCCGTGTCCACGACATCGGAACTGGTCAGCCCTAAGTGAATAAATCGGGAATCATCGCCCACATATTCCGCAACACACGTTAAAAAGGCAATTACGTCGTGATGAATTTCAGCTTCAATTTCATCGATTCGATCGACATTAAAATCCGCTTTTTGAACAATGGTGCGGTAGGCATCTTCGGGGATATTTCCCAATTCTACGTGAGCTTTGCACGCGGCCAGTTCAACGGCTAACCATTGACGAAATTTGTTTTCTTGGGTCCATACATGAGCCATATCAGGGCGAGAGTAACGTTTAATCATAATAGTGGCATTGTAGCGAAATCTTAAATTCTTGGAAAGTCATTACCCGTAATGAATGTGCTGAATACGACATGTTTGAGCGGGGTAATTAGGTTACCACTCGGTTATTTAAACGCATGGCTTTTATAAACTCCCCCATTAACCTGTGGGTAAAAAATCATCAAAACCCATTGAATGAA
>JBMTIN010000131.1:0-3639 GCA_049437345.1 Candidatus Marinamargulisbacteria bacterium | reverse complement strand
TCCTAATTCAAAAAATGTTGCCATTCTTCACCTCGTTATTTGGGATTCTTTTATTATATCAATTTATACCAGGGTTATGCAGAGGTCTTAGCAATATGATTTCGAATGATTTTTTTAAAACAACTAAAATTTTAGATGGTGGTATGGGGCAACTGTTGTTGGCCCGAGGCGTGGTGCCTCGAGGGACCTTATGGAGTGCGTCGGCCTTGGTGGATCCTGCCTATCATGGGATCTTGCTCGATGCGCATTTGGATTATATTGCGGCGGGGGCGGATGTGATTGTGACCTCAACCTTTACAACGCGGCGGGGACGATTGGCAGAAAATAATGTGGCAGATCAGTTTGAGGCCTTAAATATCAAAGCGGGAGAGATTGCACGTCAGGCCAAGGCACAGCACCCGCATGTGATGGTGGCAGGGAGCTTACCCCCTCAACACCTCACCTACGAGCCAGATTCCCGACCCCGTCATGTGATTCAGCGCGATTTTTACGACCAAGCGTGCTTGCTTGATCCCTTTGTTGATTTTTTTTATTTTGATGCCATCAGCAGCCTCACAGAATTTGAATGTGGCATTGCGGCCATTGAATCGTTTAACAAGCCCTTTTTGTTGGGGGCACATATGTCCAATGGCCATCACTTACCCAGTGGGGAAGATCTCTTAGACCTACATGCTATCGCGCAGCATCCCCATGCGTTGGGTATTATTTTGGCCTGCGTTTCACCCGAAACCATCACCACAAACTTAAGCAAACTTGCGACATTAAATATTCCGTTTGGGTTTAAAATGAATGCCTTTAAAACCACCGCGCCCAAGCAAGGCTATACACAGTGTTATAAGGCGTCTGCGGCAGCAAACCCCAATCAGTTTTTGGGCAAACGAACCGACTTAAGCCCTCAAAAAGTGGTTGAGTTTGTGCGTCAATTCAACGATGCAGGCGCCACTATTTTAGGCGGTTGCTGCGAAACAACGCCGGCTCATATTAAGGCGATTAAAGAGATGATCGGATAATGAGTAACAATGGATCACACGCTATTCGGAAACTATACATCCTCCTTCGGTTCAACGCTACACAACCGAAAGCATACTGTAACCGTCAAACAAGTAATAAATAATGCAAATCTTAATACATAAATGGGAATCGATGATATCAAGTGACATAAAAACACACCTTTAGTGGTATGATGCCTGTAAAGGTACCTTACCACACTCAGATGGCTATTTTCCGATGCCAAAAAGATCGGGGTCATACCATTCGTGTCTATCTGATTCACATTTACACCATTCTCACAAAGAAATTTGACGACATTTAAACACCCATTTGTGGATGCTAGATGAAGTGGTGTCACACCATGCTTATTTACATGATTAATATTTACGCCATGCTCATAAAAAATTTAACTATAATTAAATTTATATCGATCAGATTTAAAATTTAAAAAGCAATTTATACGGTATTTTTTGTAATACGTCGGCTTGCTTATAACTGATTAACCAATACGGCCAATCCATACGCAATGCCAATATACCCTACCAATATAAATGTGGGCCATTTATATTGACCCATCTCCTTTTTTAAGACAGCCCACGTGGCACCACATTGCATGGCAATCATAAAAAATAATACTAAACCAATCAGCGATGATGTTGTAAATAATGGGGTCGACTCTCCCAACCATGTTAATTGAGATAAATTCCCAATTTCAAATAACGACCCCTCGGACACCTGAAACACCACCGCCAACGCCGATACAAACACCTCGCGTGCCGTAAACGATAATAAAATGGCCACGCCAACACGCCAATCAACCCCCATGGGCTTAAATAATGGTTCAATCCATTGACCAATTAAATAAATCAACGGTTGTCCCTGATAAGTATATTCTGACACGCCCCACAAAATAATTGAAATTCCCAAGATAATGGGACCTGCCCCGGTTAAAAACCGAGATGTTTTTAACGTAACATCACGAATTAACTGAAAAGGATCTGGCCATCGCCACGTGGGTAACTGAATCATAAATTGGTTCTTTCCATGGGTATTGGGAACCCAACGATTCGCAATACCCACCAATACCCCCGATAACACCATGGACGCCATGTAAATAGCCGTTAACCCCAATGCTCCCTGCCAAGGCGATGAAAACAAGGCTCCCAGTAATAATCCATACACGGGTAATCGTGCTGAACACTGCATTAATGGCACCACGGCCATGGTGAAGTAACGCACCCGTTTATTGGGAATCGTGCGGGTCGCTAAAATGGCCGGAATCGCACACGCACACCCCGACAAAAGGGGCACAAAACTGCGCCCGTTCAACCCAATCTTACTCAATGGCTTATCGATTAAAGCCGCACTACGGGCTAAAAATCCCGTCGCTTCCATTATACCCATCCCTAAAAATAGCAAAGCAATCTGAGGAACAAATACCAATACCCCCCCCACCCCAGCCAATAATCCATTGATCAAAAAATGTCGCCATAATGTATCGGGAAGCCACTGAAAAATGGTTTTCGAACACACACTCAACAAGAATTCAATCCCATCAACAAACGGCGTTGCAACAAAAAATAACAAACTAAAAAAAGCCACCATAACGCCCACAAAAATAATATACCCACCCACCGGATGAAGCAGTACCCGATCCAAATCCAAAGAATAAGGGCGAGGGGTCACCGACTCACATTCCGACATAATGGTTTCGGCCCAATCATAGGCATGCAACATGTCGTCCAGTCCACTGGGTTGGGGCCGTGTAATTCGCCCACACGGCACACTGTTCAATGCAATGCCATCGGCAATATCCCCAATATGACGACGCTGACGACCCATGACTTTGAATACCGACACCCCCAATGCCTGCGACAAACGAACATGATCAATATCAATGCCTTTTTTATGTGCCTCGTCCATCATGGTAATTACCACAATGATTGGGTAACCGTCGTCAATTAATCGCTTCGCCATCGCCAGGTGACGGGATCGCTGTGTGGCATCGATCACACAAATCACCAAGTCGGGGATCGGGTGAGCCCCATCAATCAATTGATCCAACTGTGCAATGGCCTTTAAACTCAACTTTTCATCGTCACTTTGAGGTAAAAAGGACTGAACCCCGGGGACATCAATCAACCTGAGGGATGGGTGTCCGCGCAAGGACGCATGCGTCACATCGACGGTTGACCCAGGATAATTGACGACCTGCGCTTGACGACCCGTCAAATGATTAAATAATGTCGATTTCCCAGCATTTGGCGGTCCAAATAATACGGCGCAACGCATTAAGCGACAACAATTTGAGCCGCATCCGTAGAACGAATAGCGAACCGAGCGTTATTGCTCTCACAAGCAATAACACCGTTAAAGGGAAGTTTGGCAATCACTTTAATATGCGCACCAATGGTAAAGCCAATGGCCACCATTTGGGCCATAACGGAAGGGTCATTAATGGCTTGAATGGTAACGTCTTGTTTATCTTGAATTTTGTTTAATGTTGTCATTGTTTATATTAATGATACTAAATCTCAGTCCTAATTTTGTAAAGTGTTCAAATTGCTATTTTTTTATACATTGGGACTGTTTCAAAAATAGGATATTTTTTCCAAGATTTCAGAAATCTGGCTAAAATTAGTCGATTCT
>JBMTIN010000130.1:0-3643 GCA_049437345.1 Candidatus Marinamargulisbacteria bacterium | reverse complement strand
CCCCCCCCCCCCCCCCCCCCCCCCCCCCCCCCCCCCCCCCCCCCCCCCCCCCGGTGGTTTCGATGCTTTCAATACGATTAAGTACTTTGATGGTTTCACTATATACATTAAATAGCATTTCTTTAAACATTTGGAAGGCTTCAACTTTATACTCAATGAGGGGGTCTCGTTGGCCATAAGCACGTAAGCCAATGCCTTCTCGAAGAGCGTCCATATTATGCAATTGGTCCATCCATTTTTCATCCAGGTGGCGTAACAGTGTTAGCCGAGAAATGGTGCTGAAGACGTCGGTTGGAAAGTGCTCAATTTGATCTTGAAACGATGTTTTGAGTAAGGCAAGAAGCTCATCTGCATTAAGCGTGTTTTTTAATGCATCCGAAAGGCGGGGGTAAGGAAAAATATCCAATAGGGTTCGACTAAATTCTTCATAATTTTTGGGCATATTTTGACGTGTTTTTAGCGGGTCTTGGTACAGAAGAATTAAATAATCAAGAACATCGGAAATGCCCCTGGTAAGTTTTTCGATAATGGTTCCTTCACGCAAGCATTGGCGACGAAGGGTGTAGACGGTCTCACGTTGTTTATCGAGAACGTTATCAAACTCAAGAATTTGTTTTCGGGATGAAAAATGAAATTGCTCTACTTTTTTTTGCGCTTTTCCCAGTGATTTTGTAATCATGTTATGTTCAATGGGGGTGTCATCAGGCAACCCGAGGGTATTCATAATACTGGCAATGCGTTCGGATCCAAATAGGCGCATTAAGTCATCTTCAAGGCTGGAATAAAATTTTGACTTTCCAGGGTCACCTTGTCGCCCGGAACGTCCCCGTAACTGATTGTCAATTCGTCGGGATTCATGTCGTTCTGAACCAATGACATAGAGTCCACCATTTTCAATAACTCCGTCACCTAAAACAATATCAGTGCCGCGGCCCGCCATATTTGTCGCAATGGTCACCGCGCCGGGTTGCCCTGCATTTTTAACAATGTCGGCCTCTTTTTCGTGGAATTTAGCATTTAATACATTGTGGGGTATATTATTTTTAACCAATAAACTGGCCAATAATTCGGAGGTTTCAATAGCAATTGTTCCCACTAACACGGGCTGTTTTTTTGCATGATGTGTTTTGATATCTTCAACAATGGCATTGTATTTTTCCATTTTTGTTTTGTAGATAACATCCGCGGTGTCTTGGCGCAAAATGGGTTTATTGGTGGGAATAACGGCGACATCAAGCGCATAGATTTTTATGAATTCTTCTTCTTCTGTTTTAGCGGTACCGGTCATTCCTGATAACTTTGGAAATAGTCGAAAATAATTTTGATATGTTACACTGGCCAGTGTTTGACTTTCATTTTGAATAACTAAGTTTTCGGCCGCTTCAATGGCTTGATGCAATCCATCCGAATATCGTCGGCCGTCTAAAACACGTCCAGTAAATTCATCAACAATCATGACTTGACCATCGCGGACAACATAATCGACATCTCGCTTAAATAGATGCAAGGCCTTTAATGATTGAATCATAATATGTGCCACGTCCATGGTTTCAATAGAGTAAATATTATCAATTCCCAGGGCTGTTTCGATTGTTTTAGTACCGTCTTCAGTAAGCACCGCATTTTTATGTTTTTCATCGAGCGTAAAATCGTCGGTTTGCCGTAATTTTTTAGCGACTTGAATGAGTTGTTTATATTTTGCTGTTGAATCTTCAACCGAGCCTGAAATAATCAGAGGGGTTCGAGCTTCATCCACCAAAATGCTATCGACTTCATCGATGATTACGTAATGCGGGGGGCGTTGTACACATTCTTCTAAATTAGAGGCCAAGTTATCGCGTAAATAATCAAATCCGTATTCATTATTTGTGCCAAAGGTAATGTCACACTCATACTACATTTTTCGTTCATTGTGAGTCATGTTATTTTGAATAAGTCCAACTGTAAGTCCCAAAAATGTATAAATTTGCCCCATCCATTCAGCATCTCGTTTGGCTAAATAATCGTTTACGGTCACTAAGTGAACCCCTTTTTCGGTCAGGGCATTTAGGTAGGCCGGTAGGGTGGCGACCAATGTTTTTCCTTCACCCGTTTTCATTTCAGCGATACGGCCATCGTTCAATACCATACCGCCAATAAGTTGAACATCAAAGTGACGCATGCCCAAAGTTCGGTTGGCTGCTTCTCGCACCACGGCAAAGGCTTCAGGGAGTAGATCATTTAAGTTTGCACCATTGGCCAATTTTTGTTTGAATTCGGTGGTTTTATGACGTAGATCCTCATCACTTAGCTGACGTATTTTGGGTTCTAATTGGTTGATTTGATCGACACGTTGAATATAGCGTTCGGTTGTCTTTTTCGCCGGGTCCCCAATAAAAATCGTGCGTATTTTTTCGATAATGCTCATTTACCTATAGTACCCAATAACTGTTGTCGGAGCAACGTATCATTATGTTTAATTTTTAGCGAACGTGGGCAGAACATATATATAGATTATTTTATAGAAAAGAAAGGGGTAAAAGTATGTCCGAGGAATTGAATGTTCAAGAAAAAATGTCGCAGGATTTGCAGTTAGGAAAGACCATCGCACCTAAAGATGAGAGTCGGTTAAATGATGAATTAGTTTCAATTTTAGATCAGGTTTTTGATCTTATTTTTGATTCATCCAAACAAGTTTTGGGAAATATACGGAGTATTGGGTTAAAATATGGTGATAATCTAAGTCAGCCGGATCATATGTTAGTGGTATTTCCAGATATTGTATATGGATTTGAGTCATGGAATAATCAACAAGAAAAGAGCCTCTGGAAATACCAGCGATCCAATAAAATCATGTCTAAAAATGGCCGTGATGTGACCTTAGACGATCAAGATTCATTTGCTTTTTTTGTTCAAAAAGGATTGGATGCAATGGGTGATCAATCGGTATCATTTTCAAAGAACATTACGAAAAAAGAAATACAATCGATTCGTTAATGGCTTCATTGTCGTAGATTTTGGTATGTCTGGGGTGAGCCGTGCCCATTGGTATTGGGTGCGTTTTAAAAACTATGATAAACTGATACGACATGACACAGGAAAAACGACATTTTAGCGAAGCAAAAGACATATTAGTGGGTGGCGTGAATAGTCCGGTTCGGGCGTATAATGCCGTGGGCGGAGACCCCGTATTTATTAAATCGGGGCACGGGCCTTATGTAACCGATGAAGATGGGGAACGCTATATTGATTATGTTTTATCGTATGGCCCATTATTGGCGGGCCATGCCAACGAAAGTGTGGTGGCCGACTTACATAATGCCATCATTAAAGGGACCACGTTTGGTGCGCCCACGGTGAAAGAAACTCAATTGGCGGTACAGTTGCGTTCGTTGGTTCCTTCCATGGAAAAAATTCGGTTTGTGAATTCTGGAACCGAGGCCACTATGAGCGCGGTTCGATTGGCCAGAGGGGCGACAAATCGTCACATTATAATTAAGTTTGAGGGGTGTTACCATGGTCACGTGGATAGTTTGTTGGTGGCCGCTGGGTCTGGCGGTCTTACTTTGGGCCAACCCAGTAGTGCGGGGATTCCATCGGCGGTCACGGATCAAACCCGTGTTCTTCCTTTTAATGATGTGGCGGCATTGAGGGCATGTTTTGA
>JBMTIN010000129.1:0-3655 GCA_049437345.1 Candidatus Marinamargulisbacteria bacterium | reverse complement strand
CCGTTGAAACCTTTTATAACATGGGCGTTACACTATTGTTTTTATAATATGCAACACGCATTGATGGGGTATTTAGAGAACATGTCATGGGTAACACGGCGGTTGATAGCCCCTATTTTCCGATTGTTACCAGTGAGTGTGTATCCTGGAGATCAGTTGGGACGACATATGGCGGTGGCCATCCAAAAAGATCCAAAACTTCGCACTTTTTTTTCGGATGGCGCTCATATTGGCACGAATACAGACCGTGGATTAGCAAAACTAAATCATGCCTATGAGCATATTATCATGGCTGAACCATCGCTCAATAAAATTCGACGTGCCATCAAAAAGCGACAGTTGTCGAAACAGCCAATATTGAATATATTGGATGACGCCATTAAAAATAGCATCATTAGTGCAACGGAAGCGGAGCATATTCGGCGTGCCGAAGCTTTGCGAATGGATGCCATTCAGGTGGACTCATTTCCGGTTCATTAACGATCCGTTAATGGTTGAGACTCCGAGGTATTCTGGGCTTCTAAGTCATTGATTCGCGGCATCAGAAAAGTTCGCCCATTATGAGTCGGTGTATGAAATGATAGATTTCTTGTGGCAGTGAGTACCGGCTTAATAGAATCATTATCTCGATGATTTTTAATATCATTCGGTATGTAGAAAACAACAAAATCATGATTGGTTAATTTTTTTGCAAGGTTAATATCATTGGATGTCGCAAAAAGGCCCGGCGTATCAATTTGAACACGCGCATTTCGAATATTTCGTATGACGCCAGATTCAACCATATCTTCGATACCCATTACCGTGTCGGACCGTAATTGGTCATAATTTTCAGAAAAAAGATGACGTTTTAGTTCATAATATTGTCGATTATGTTCGGGCCCATCAGTGCGAAGCATATGCCCAAGAATATTTTCTGGGATTGTGGTGGATTGAACTTCCATACTGGGATCGTTAATTATGTTAGGTGTATTTAAAATGGGGTTTGGTTTAAAATTATAATTTTCTTTAATATTATGGCGTGCATACATGCCAACGCTGTAGGTGGTAACCCATGCTAACCACATAAGAACCGCAAAACGCAATTGATCAATAATATCTTGTGTTGAATAATTTTGTGCACTGAGTTGGTTTCCAACACAGTTAAGTAGGTAGGCATGCAATATGATTTGAGTGACAAGAAATACATTAATAATGGGGGTGCATGATATTGATTTTGGCAGACAACGTCCGGTATTTTGCTGAGATATTTCACCACAAGTTATTTTTTCATGGTGGGCAATTAATCCGACCTTATTGTTATGAGTAATACTTGTTTTGGCTTTAAAATATTCGGCCAAAACATTGGCAATGCTTGTTTTTCCTTGGCCGGTCCCGGTGCCACAAATTAAAATTTTTACAGGCCAATGGTTCTCTAAACAATAATTAATGGCTAAAATGCCTTCCATTACCAGTTGTTTATTGTGGTCGTAACTACTGTTTTTATTATTATATAGTAATCGTAGTTTCGGGAGTTTGTTTGGGTCAATCGTATTAATTGCATCACTTAGGTAAAATTTGTCAAATGGCATACTATTGTTCTTTATAAAGTTTTGAATACTATCATTTATTGGTATTTTTTTATTATTTATTGAATTTAGGTATACCCATCGACCATCATTATAAGTGTTTTTTTTTGAGTCTTGCTTTTTCGAGTTGCTTTTTCCGGCCGAATATATATAGTTTTCAACTTTTTTACTGTTAATGGGGTGTCGATTTTTTTGAATGGGATGGATTGCATTTTGTCGTTGAGAGGCTAAAATAAATATGGGCATATTTTTACGATCAATAATGTAGGGGTGATCCAATTCCGTGGTTTGATACTGATCATTGCCGGCGCCCATTGTCGCAATGGTGCGCAGTACTTCAAGGACATCTTCTGTAATGGACCGAATTAATACAATGCCTTTTGGGGCATTGATCATGGCTTGTTCGAGTTTTTTAAGTGTGTCCATGGAAACTTCAAAGGCGTAGGCCGGAGTATCCGGTGCTTTTTTTATTGGAAAATCCCATTTTTTTAACATATCGTATTTTAAGGCTAAGGATAACGAAAATAGAAGCGATAAAATCACCAATTCAAATTCAGTAAAAACAATATGTTTCAATACGCCTTTTTTAATATCTCCATACTCTTTTCCTAATTCTTCCGGGGCCCCAATATTGGGCAACATACGGCCGGCATTAAAGCCAATGGTCCATCCCATTGTAAAAAAATAGGCAATGGTATCAATTGATTCAGCAAAAAACTTTTTAATGCCAAACACATTTTTTTCATGATCAATAAGGCACAATTGATGATTGGTTGAATAATATCCATAGGGGTGGTCTTTAGCTAATTTTTTCGTCAAATCATACAGTGTATTATCCAGTATATGAAAGTCACGTGGGGTGAGGTTATCTGAAAGAACAAACATTTTTTGTGTTTCACCGGATTGGTAACTCGTTTGTCGATTTAAAATGGTACCCAATAATTCTTGAATTGAACTTACGTCTAAAATATCTTTTAAACGGGATTGTTCATCATCTAAGTGAGTATTTTTAATTTTAGTTAAGTCCAATGATGGTAATGTTATTTTCATGTTTCCCTCGCTATTTTGTAATCTCATTCAATAATGCTTTATGGTCAGAAAGTTTTTACACACCAAATGACTGAATCGAGCATTGAATACGAATAAATAGTATTTAATATATAGAATGATATATTAAAATTAATTTCATGAATTGATGTTTTTGTCAAAGGTATTTTTTTATCTTCGGTTATCGATTACTATAAAAAAATATGAACGGTTTGATTCTTTTATGGGTGGCCATTATCGCATTTAGTATGGCGTATATAGGGTATGGGCGATGGTTATCTCGTTCATTATTTGGTTTGAATTATTTTCGTAAAACACCCGCTCATCGGTCCTCTGATGGTATAGATTATGTGCCTTCCAGCCCTGGATTGGTATTTGGCCATCATTTTACATCCATTGCCGGAACAGGGCCTATTGTTGGCCCGGCTATTGGGGTCATTTGGGGATGGGGGCCGGCGTTTATTTGGGTGGTGTTGGGGGCCATTTTTATTGGCGGTATTCATGATTTTGGGGCATTGGTATTATCCCTTCGACATGACGGACGATCCATTTGTGATATTGCCGGTGATTTAATATCGTCTCAACTTCGTCGATATATTTTTGGTGTCGTATTGTTGGCACTTTGGATTGTCATGGCTATTTTTGGGTTAATTATTGCGATTATTTTTAATTTATTTCCGGAAGCGGTGTTGCCGGTTTGGTTTGAAATCCCAATCGCATTAGCCTTTGGCTTTTTTTTGCGACGGTATCCTAAAAAAATAAGGTGGTTGACCGTATTGGCTATTGGTGGCATGGCAATGACTGTAGTATTGGGGCATTTTATTCCCATTAAATTAGGTGGAGTTGTTGGCATTCCAGCCACGGGAGTTTGGACAATTATTTTATTGGTCTATGCATGGTGGGCATCGGTGTTACCTGTTCAAACATTATTGCAACCGCGTGATTTTTTAAATGCATGGCAATTAATTATTGCCATGGGCTTATTACTATTGGGGGCCATGGTGTCCGGAATGTCGGGGCATTTAATGGTGAAGGCCCCG
>JBMTIN010000128.1:0-3660 GCA_049437345.1 Candidatus Marinamargulisbacteria bacterium | reverse complement strand
ACCATGGTGGATGACGACGCCAAATGTCGAGCCATAAGAGTAATTTTAGGAATCTTCATTTTAGCGCATTGATACAATACGGCCTTTGCCGCCCCACCATTACCCAATATCAAAACAGATTCAATGGATTTTTGTAATAAAGGCTGTGCAAATCCCGCCGGATCGGTATTTAACCCATACAATTTACCCCCTTGATTGATCACGGTATTGCAAGCCCCAATGGCCATGACACTGTCATCGCAGTCATCCAAGTACGGCATAACCGCTTCCTTATAGGGGATGGTTACATTAATACCCGCCCATTCGGGCGACCTTAGACGGGGCATCCAGGCAGCCAATTCGGTGGTATTTTTTATGTGAATGGCGGTATAAATGGCATGTAACCCGTGCTGCTGAATAAAATGATTATGAATAAGCGGGGACTTTGAATGCTGAATAGGCGCACCGATCACGGCCGCTTGAAGGATATGATGGGTTGGACTTGTATGCTTACTCATTTATGGATACCATTATTACTATAAAGTGAGGATAAAACAACCATGACAATCAATCATTTTCCGAAATCTGAAAAAATCGTTCAATCGTCATCGGTGCATGAACTAAATGTGCCCTTTCGAAAAATCACATTGGATGACCCCGACACCCCCGACATAGTGGTGTATGATACATCTGGAGAACACAGTGAGTCTCCAATACCGATTAACTACAAAAAAGGGATTAAACGAGATCGTAATGCCTGGCTCAAGGATCGGCCCATTGATACATTACCTGAACGCAGTATTCCTTATACTGTGCCGTATAAATTAGAAAAAGATGGTCTTATTTTTGAAGCTAAACCCACCCCTAAAAAAGGTCGTTCCGTTATAACTCAATTGCACTACGCTAAACAGGGAATTATTACCGAAGAAATGGACTATGTGGCCAAACGAGAAAACGTGGATCCACAATTTGTTTTAGACGAAATTAAGGCCGGTCGCGCTATTATTCCGGCCAATATTAATCATCCGGAATTAGAACCCATGATTATTGGTCGAAACTTTTTAGTTAAAATTAATGCTAATATTGGTAATTCGGCCGTGGTGTCATCGATTGATGATGAAGTCGAAAAAATGGTATGGTCCACCCATTGGGGCGCGGACACCTTAATGGATCTATCTACCGGAAAACATATTCATGAAACTCGCGAATGGGTGATCCGAAACTGCCCGGTTCCGGTGGGCACCGTCCCTATTTATCAAGCCTTAGAAAAAGTTAACGGCGTGGTGGAAGATTTAACCTGGGAAATATATCGAGACACATTGATCGAACAAGCCGAACAAGGTGTGGATTACTTTACCATTCACGCCGGTGTATTGCTACGTTATATTCAATTAACCGTGGACCGACAAACAGGCATTGTATCACGCGGAGGGTCCATTATGGCCAAGTGGTGCTTGGCTCACCATAAAGAAAACTTTTTATACACTCATTTTGAAGAGATTTGCGAGATTATGGCCACATACGATGTTAGCTTTAGTTTGGGTGATGGTTTACGTCCGGGGTCGATCGACGATGCCAACGATGCGGCCCAGTTTGCTGAACTTGAAACATTGGGAGAATTAACCAAAATCGCATGGCAACACGATATTCAAGTGATGATTGAAGGCCCGGGTCATGTTCCCATGCACCTAATTAAAGAAAATATGGATAAACAACTGGCCCTTTGTCATGAAGCCCCGTTCTATACCTTGGGGCCATTAACCACAGACATTGCCCCTGGATACGATCATATTACGTCGGCGATTGGTGCGGCTATGATTGGCTGGTTTGGCACCGCCATGCTTTGTTATGTGACCCCAAAAGAACACTTGGGATTGCCCGATAAGCATGATGTTCGAGAAGGAATTATTGCCTATAAAATTGCGGCACACGCCGCTGATTTGGCCAAAGGCCACCCCGGCGCACAATTACGGGACAGTTTGTTATCGAAAGCTCGGTTTGAGTTTCGTTGGAATGATCAATTTAACCTAAGTTTGGACCCCGACCGAGCGCGTGAATATCACGATGAAACCTTACCCAGTGACAGTGCCAAAGTGGCCCATTTTTGCTCCATGTGCGGGCCTAAGTTTTGTTCTATGAAAATTTCTCATGAACTAAAAGCCTATGCCAAAGATAACCAACTACCCGTGACCGATGCCACAACCAAAGGTTTAGAAGAAAAGGCCGACGAATTTAGACGCCAACAAGCTTAGATGATTCTTTTTTAATGGAGGGGGGGAATTAAACCAATTACAATACTTGTTCTAAACCATACACCAACCCCTGCACCGCCAACGATTTTTTAATTGCTAGGCATACACCCGGCATAAAACTGGACCGATCCATACTATCGTGACGTAACGTAAGGCGTTGACCCGGCGCTCCCATTAATACTTCTTGAGATGCAATATAGCTATCCAATCGTACGGAATGAATGGGCACATTTTTATAGTATCCACCTTTAGCGCCAGTAATGAGCTCCGTTTCCTTAAAATCAAAAAACCGTTCGTTAATATTCGGATTGGCATCGTGAATCATATCGACGGTTTTAATCGCGGTTCCCGATGGGGCATCCGCTTTATAAGGGTGATGATATTCAATAACCTCCACTTCATCGAGATACTTAGATGCCTGCGCCGCAAACTGCATCATTAAAATCGCCCCAATCGCAAAATTTGGGCATACCATGACCCCGGTTGAATGATCATTGGCCAATGCATCCAATTCATTTAACTGAACTTGGGTTAAACCCGTGGTGCCAATAATAGCAATTTTTCCCAATGTTAAAATTGTTTTGGCATTGTCAAACACCACACTCGGGTGAGTGAAGTCCAGTACAACATCGGGATTTTTATCGGTAATTTCAGTCGCTAATACAGAATCCACATCGCATTGTGCCACACAATGCAACGCATCATCCGCGTTGATGGCCGCCACAGAAGCTTTCCCCATATTTCCTTTGGCTCCATTGACCATTACATTAATAATATGACTCATACCACTGTTCTCCTTGCTATAATTTCCCGTTTAATGTCGTTAAAAATGCTCGATTCAGACCGTCCCTCACCACGGATTTGAACCATGCGATGACGATTGGCTTGATAACATTCAATATAGGCCTCACGAACCCGATGATGAAATGTCTCATCTTCTTGCTCAAAACGATCCAACACGCCCCGTAATGATGCGCGTCGTAAGCCTTCTTTTACGGATACATCCAATAAAAATGTCAGATCCGGTTGAATCGCCCCCGTTAAACGAATAATATCTAAAATATCTTGCTTAGAATGGCCACGTCCACCATACTGATACGCAAATGTGGAATCAATGTACCGATCGCAAATCACCCATTTCCCCGTCGCCAATCCCGGTTGAATGACTTGATTTAAATGCTCGGTGCGATCCGCTGCAAACAAAAAAAGTTCGGAACGGTTCATGGTGATACGAGAATCTTTGGATAACAATATATTACGCAAATGATTTCCAAATGGTGTTCCTCCCGGTTCGCGTGTTTTTATAAATGGAATATTCTGCTCGGATAAATAGGCCAACAATTGATCTCGTTGGGTGGATTTTCCCGACCCTTCAATTCCTTCAAATGTAATTAATACAGAAATGCTAGAAACAAATTCCGTAACAACT
>JBMTIN010000127.1:0-3672 GCA_049437345.1 Candidatus Marinamargulisbacteria bacterium | reverse complement strand
ATTTTCGGATTCTTTTATTTTATCAATTTATGCCAGAGTTATGCAGAGGTCTTTTCAATGTAAATATTGAAAGTATCAAAAAGGGGGGGGGAAGCAGAGGCATTTTTAAATTGGTCAATGCATGGAACCTGGATATAATATAGCTATGATTATTTTAATTGGCTTTATGGGGGTTGGAAAAACCAGCGTGGGCAAGGCATTAAGGCAAGAGAAAATGGGGCGTTTTTGTGATTTAGATGATGTGATTCATGATCAACACGGGGATATCGCCTCGATTTTTGATACTGTTGGAGACGTTGGGTTCCGTCACCTTGAGTACACGGCATTAAAAGGGGTGTTGGCCGATGCGTCCATTGGGGTTGTGTCGACCGGTGGGGGCATCATTACGCATGAGCCTTCCTTCGAATTGCTAAAAAAACAGTCGAACATTGTATGGTTAAAGGCACAGTTTTTAACGGTTGAGTCTCGGATTCACGGCGATGTGAAGAGCGTTCGCCCGTTGGCCGATGCTCAGTTAAAACAACGGTTTATGGATCGTCAGCCATTGTATCAGTCCTTGGCCACATGCACGATTTGTGTCGATGATATTTCACCGAAAGACGTTGCAGAAATAATTATTAATCGGTATCGTTAAGACTATATGCGATCATCATTAAAAACGTATTATATTACGGCTTCCGGGGGTCAAAAACACCCGGTTATTTGGGGGCCGGATGCCATTGATACGGTATCCAAAACGGATGTTTCTGGCGCGACAAAAGGGGTGATTGTGACCAATACAACGGTTGAAAATACCTGTGCATCAGTGTTAAAAGAATTGAAAACAGCGGTTGATTTGGATGTTTTCGTGGTTGTTCTCGACGATGGTGAACACACCAAAACCATGGATTCAGTAATGACAATTATTAATGCGTGTTTAACGCATAAGTTGGGGCGAAAAGATGTTATTTTTGCCCTTGGTGGCGGGGTGGTTGGTGATATGGCTGGGTTTGCGGCCGCCATTTACTTGCGGGGCATATCGTTTTTTCAGGTTCCCACGAGTTTATTGGCCCAAGTGGATGCCAGTATTGGCGGTAAAACAGGAGTGAATCATAGTGTGGGCAAGAATTTAATGGGGGCGTTTTACCAGCCCAAAAAGATATGGATTGACCCAACGATATTGCGTACCTTGCCCATGGCACAAATGAAAGAAGGTCTGGCTGAGATTATTAAATACGGGGTGATTATGGACAAGCCTTTGTTTTGGTATATTGAGGAACACATACCTGCGATAACATCATTTTCATATGCGGCGTGTCCCGATGTGTGGGACTTCTTAATTGAAAAATCCATTCAAAATAAAGCCCATGTGGTGTCCCAGGACGAAAAAGAATCTTCGCTGCGGGAAATACTAAATTATGGTCACACCATTGGTCATGCCATTGAACGAGTGGCATCGTATTCAGGGGTTTCTCATGGTCAAGCCGTGGCGTTAGGTATGATTATTGAGGCACGAATTTCGCGAGCATTGAATCATTTATCATCGGAAGATGCGGATCGTATTATTCAGCTAATTCAGTCTTTTAATTATCACGTGACGCTTGATACGATTGATGAGACCTTGTTTTTTGATGCGTTATTGAACGATAAAAAAGTGCGTCAGGGCGATATTCGATTTGTGGTTCCTGTGGGCATTGGGGCAACAAAGATCATCCAAGGGGTATCTCATGAGGTGATTAAGTTGGCGGTAAATGAGACCTTTTCGGTTGAGGTAATGCCGTGAAGTATTGCGTTATCCATGGACCAAATTTGAATTTATTGGGTCGTCGAGATCCGGAACATTATGGACATTTAACACTGGATGTTATAAATCAACACATTCATCAGTTGGCCCAAGAAAAAGGGGTGGATTGTACCATTATTCAGTCCAATGCCGAGTCTGATATTATTAATGCACTCCAACAGCATGGGGGTGCCAAGGGCATTGTATTGAATCCAGCGGGGTACACGCACACCAGTGTCGCAATTCGTGATGCCGTGGATGCGATTGATGCGCCTGTAATTGAGGTCCATTTAAGCAATGTTTATAAACGCGAGGCATTTCGTCATGTATCGTATACGGCACCCGTATGTGTGGGGCAAATTTCGGGGTTGGGGTGGCAAGGGTATATTATGGCCCTGGATTATTTAATTTCGTTGTCTTAGTTGGATGCCGGTATCGTTTTCGGACCAATTTGAGGCATCGTATGCCATGGTAAATGATCGAGTGAGGGCACGGCAAGCCACCACTGATTATGGGTGGTTGTTGACACACGTTGATGGTTTTTTGCCGGATTATTTTACCATTCGAACCATGGGGCATCGTGTGGGTGTGCGTGGGTTAAATTACATTACGTCCCCAGTATTGGGACGGTGGGGCATGGGGTATGCCGTGATGTCACGATTGGTGGGGCTATTTTACGATAGCCTTTGCCCGAATGAGGCCGACTCACGGTTGTGGTTGTTGCATCGATTACGCCAACCGCCGCCGGGAATGCTGGACTGGTCGTTGGTTGAATTTTTTTTATTTTTAAATGATTGGTTTCAAGGGCAATTAGAACCCATTTTAAGATCGTTTGAATCGATAAAAAACACATTGAATTGTCGGGCATTATCGGTAGTGCATGCCACGTCAGCCGCCGATGGCCATTCAATATTGTTGTCGCAATTGATCCAAGTCGCATGCTATGCCAATTGGCTGGATGTTATTTTGCCGGATTTCCATGACCGACAATCCCGTGTTTTATTGGACATTCAAGCCATGCTTAAATCGGGGGCTGGGGACGCGTCATTTTCAACAGAGATTATGGCGGCATTTCATTCGCATGGTGTCATTATGTATGAATGCGATAATGCGGGGGAAGTTGTGTTTGATTTATTGGTGGTTACGCGGTTGATTCAGATGGGAAAGTCGGTGACCATTGTGGCCAAACAATCGCCCATTTTAAATGATGTCACGGTGGAAGAGGTCCATCAATTGATTGCATCTGAACCGATATTTGATGCGTTAGCCCATGCATTAAAGCATCGGCAATTGAGTGTTATTTCAGCCAATGATTTTGCCATGGTTGGAAAGTATTTGCCGCTGGCCACGCGAACATATCGAACTGCGTATGCTGCGGCGGACTTTATTTGGCTTAAGGGACAAGCCAATTTTCAAACCATGCCAATATGTCATTTTGGGGTATTTAAAAAAGAGATACAATACAAGAAACCCATGGGGATGGGCTTGATTGTGAAGGCCCCCATTGTGGCGCATTGTCTGCGGTGTGCGGGCGTAAAAAAAGCCTCGCTTGGGGATCCGTTGGTCGTATTAATTTAGGCAAAAATCATACTGAATATAAACTTTTCCAAAATCCATAATGTATTGAATTTTTTCAATCATTCTTAGATGATCAAATTTTTCGACCGATTGTTCAATTATTGCTTTTAACTCATGTTCATTCATTAGAGCCTCCCACTAATAAAGATGTTCCCAATTTGGGGGAGCGTTAAACATGGAAAAAACTGGGTGTGTTTAACTCAAGAGAGAAAAAATAATACCGGCTACGGGCGCAAAAACAACCCAATAAGCGGCATATACAAGCATGGTGCGTTGCCCTAATATTTTTCGAGCAAATAAAAAAGAGAGAGGATAGTTCCTTTCTTCTATTT
>JBMTIN010000126.1:0-3686 GCA_049437345.1 Candidatus Marinamargulisbacteria bacterium | reverse complement strand
AAAGTTACATTGGGGTTAGTATATAAATTATAAATGTCATTTCGTGTAGTGTCGGTATTAATTGGGATGCTGATGGTGGTCTTTTCGGTATTGTTAGCGAAAACCTTGCCGCAATTAGAATTTAATAACGATTACTGGTTGCCGGATGGGAATGCGCATCAACAAAACTTAAATTATTTGGAATCAGAATTTCAGCCGGGGTTTGGGAGCTTGGTAGTGTTGCAGTTCCCAAATTCATTTTTTACGAACGAAAACGTGGCTTTTTTTCGTGATTTTAAATCAAAGATTGAAGCGATTGACGAGGTATTTAAAGTCAATTCTCCCTTGGATGCCACGGTTATTATTCATTCCGATGATTTGTTAACGATTCAAACATATGATGAGGCCCTTCAAGCGGGGCATATTGCATCGTTGGATCAATACCAAACAGCATTTATGCGCAGTCCATATTATGGCAAATTGGTTTCAACGGATCATCAGTGGGTGGGTCTTAGTGTGGCCATTAATAAAAAAAATGATGGGGACGATTTGCGTCGTCGTGTGGGAGCAATCGAGGCGATTCAATCCCGATTGAGCCAATTACCACAACATATTCAGGGCTTTGTGTCCGGCGATGCGGCCATTTATTATGCGATGGATGCGGCCACTCAAAAGAATTTAATGCAATTATTGCCGTTGGCGTTGGTATTATTATTATTGGTGGCGTGGTTGTTTCTAAGGCAAGTTCGATCCGTATTAATTGTGATTCTTCCCACATTGCTTAATTTAGGGAAGGTGCCGATTATGATTGTTTTATTGGGTCACTATATTACAATTATTAATGTTACGTTGTTTATTTTAGTCTTGGTAATTACGGTGGCGGATGCCATTCATATGTTGAATTATTGGGAGCTTTATGTGGTGGCGAAATCACGGCACCCTATTGCGGACACCATTCGTGCAACGTGGTTGCCTTGTTTTATTACGTCGATTACCACGGCCGTGGGTTTTGGTAGTTTTGCTTCCAGTCATATTATCCCGCTGAATCATTATGGGATCGAGTCTTTTTTTGTGATGATTTTTGCGTATATTATTGTGATGACGTTGGTGCCATTTTTACTTTATTGGATACCGCCTAAAATTACACATGAACGGGATATTTTACTATTGCCTGTGTTGGTTGAGGGGGTATCGACATTTATTTCAAGGCATACCAAATGGATTGTGTATGGCACCATGGCCTTGGTACTCATTGTGTCACAGTGGTTGTGGTGGATGGAAACCGAAACGCGTTTTATTTCGGTATTTTTTAAACCCGACCATGTGATCCGACAGCAGGTGAATAAGGTGGATCAACATTTAATCGGGAGTGGTCGATTGGACGTGTTAATTCGATCCAATCATACTGATCAATTTAAAAAAATTGATGTATTTAAAGATATCGACACCCGTATTTCAAGCATTTTAGCATCCCCATTGGTGAAAGGGGTAAATGCGATGATCGTGCCGGTGGGAATGATTCATCAGGCGTTTAATCATGGGGATGATACAATCTACCCATCAACGGACGATGCTTTGGCTCAAGAGTTATTATTTTTGGAGTTTTCACGGGGCGAATCCAAAACGGATGTCTTGAGTTCCGTGGTTGATTTTAACTATGAAAATACACGCATTGAACTAATGACAGAGCAGTTACCCACCTCGAAAGTAAAAGCAGTAATTCATCAATTGAAAACAATATTTTCGGATATTAATTATGGCACGGTATCCATTACGGGATCTCAGTTTTTATCGTATATTCTGGGGCATTATGTGTTGCAATCGCAGTTAATTACGGTGCTTATTACGCTGGGGTTTATTTGGATTTTATTTGTGTCTATTTTTGGTCTTCGTTTGGGAACGATTGGTATGGTGCCGAATATCATTCCGATGATGATAACCTTGAGTTTATTGCCCATGACGCATACCCCTTTTGACTTTGCGACAGTCCTTATTTCAAGTGTGACTTTGGGGTTATGTGTGGATGATACTATTCATTGGTTGCATTATTTTCAGTTGGCTCGAAAAAATGGCGACGATATACCGGCCATTGATACGTCAAAAGTCATGTTCAAACCATTAGTTTTAACAACAATTATATTGGGCATTGGGTTTGGCGTACTAGGGCTGGCCGACCTGGTAATTTTACAAAAGTTTGGGCTCTTTACGATGGTGGCCATTGGGTTGGCATTTTTATCGGACATTGTCGTATTGCCCGCCATGATTCGTTTTTTTGGCTTGACCAAACGTTTTCGGAAATAGTGGCATGGGGGTCATTCTTTTTGGCTATTATGGCTATGGGAATGTGGGGGATGACCAATGTTTAGCCAGCACTGTTCAGATGATGAAGCGTATGGATCATTCATGGGGCGATATTCGAGTGGCGAGTGGCCCTATGGCCGTGCCTTTTCCCAGATTTAATCGCTGGAATCTCTTGGCGTGGGTGTATTACTTAATGCGTTCTCAGGCGCTTATATTGGGTGGGGGAAGCGTATTTCAATCCCGGACAAGTATGATGTCATTGTTGTATTACCTGGGGGTTCTTCAGCTGGCGTATATGTTGAAGTGTCGGGTCATTCTTGTATGTCAATGGTGTGGCCCATTTCGTCAGTTATGGCAAGAACGGGTAACACGATGGGGGTTGCGTCATGCGTGGCGATCTTGGCGAATGGCATCGTCGCCTATTTTGGGGGACCCCACATTTTGTGACGTTACATTGTTTCAACCCTTGAGGGCCGCGTCTGGGGAGACGGTATCTCGTGGGGTGGGAATCGCCATGCGGGTATCCGTAGATACGGCACAACTAGCACAGGATTTTCAGGCCAGACATCTACCGGTGGTTACCATTCAAAATCAATATTTACACGATAACCATTGCGATGACTATTTGGCGGATATTTGGGCGAGGTCTGATATTGCATTGGATTATTTAATTACTGATCGGTATCATGCGGCAATTTGGGCCAGCCGTCGAGGGATTCCCTGGTTGGCGATTTCAGACGATCCAAAGCTGGTGGACTTGGCATTTCAAACTCAGCAAAGATGCGTGGCGAATATGGCCTTGTATGGATCTTACTTAATGGATATGCCCAAGGGGTTTTCACCGGCATTGTATGCATGGGCTAAAGCATCGTTCCAGCACCAATATGCAGTAAGAAAGTGGTTGAATGACGCAATTAAAGATTAAGGGGATTCCAATCACATTGGAATCATCGCAGGTATTAGTGTCGCGGTTAATTGAAGCCATGGTTTTGGGCAATGTGTTTTGGCCGATTGTAACGTTTAATATTACGATGTTTGGCGTTCACTCTCCTCATCGACGGAGGTGGTTAATTCGACATGCACTTATGACACCCGATGGTATTGGAGTGTCCATATTATTATGGCTGAAATATCGGCAGTGGGTGCCACGGTATCCGGGGATCGATATGGTTAATGATATTTTAACCCAATCACCTCGAGGGCAACGGGTGGCGTTAATTGGTGCAAGTTCGATGGCCTTGGAGGGTGCAAGGGCATGGGTTCAGTCACAGGGGCATTCGGTGGTATTCGCTAAAAATGGGTATGCATCTTTAAGTGATGCTGATGTTACGACATTAATTAACGGCCAACCACAGTTGATTCTTGTGGCCAAAGGGTGTCCGGAACAAGATGAGGTTATTTATTAT
>JBMTIN010000125.1:0-3712 GCA_049437345.1 Candidatus Marinamargulisbacteria bacterium | reverse complement strand
ACAGAAGGATAAACGATCACCCTATTTTCTTGTCCAAATTTCCTGTAACACTATAATACACTATCATTTTTTGACCATTACTTTCAGTATGGGGTTAAAGTACCGCTTACAATAATTGGAGGGTATCATTAAAAACAAACAGCAATAACGAGGAAACCACTTGTGAACTTGGAACCGTCCGGTATGGCAGAAGATGTCCCCGTAATATTTAAAAGTTTCCATCTGATTTTATATTTCAAATAAATGGACCGCTTTAAGGTCGTAAAATGCGACCTTAGAGTGTTAACCAATTTGTGTACATATTATATTGTTTCAAAAAGAAGCCCCCAAAAAAATATCATTTATAGTAAACTATCCATAACATGCACTGCGATTATGCTGAAAACTAATACAAAAGATCGAGTTATTCGTTATCTTAACAATCATGGCGAAACCACACATCACGAATTGGCACCTTTTCTTGAAATTTCATCACAGGCTTTATTTAGACATTTGAAAACACTCATTCAAAATAACGCCATTAAAAAAATTGGCACTCCACCAAAAGAGTATTAAGAAATTGCAAACCATATTATAGCCATCGCTTTAACGGCTTTGATCTCCTCAATGAGGTCTAATTATTGCTTTTTTCTATCCTACCCAATACCCTCGCTCTTGTTTCTGTTTTATCTTTTTTAACACGCATGCCAGGGCTGTATCGGCATCTTTACATTGCAGCTCTTTTACCTGCACTCGCCTTGGTATCAACCCGCCATATAACCGTCCCCATTTTAATTGAACGCCATACCCCTCCCTCGTTTGTAATACTGTCATTTCATAATACCGAAAACAATTCTCTTCCGGTTTGATCTTCTTCATCACCGTTCTCATTTCAAGCATTTCGGGCACCTTGTTTTTTTTCAATATACCGATAAATCGTCATTCGACTCATCCCCAAGCTGTCAGCTATCTCTTTAATGCTCTTCTTATTTTCCATCACTTCTTTGTACGCCATTTCTTTTTTATTGTCGTTATGGGTTGCTGGTCGACCACCCGTTCGACCTCTGGCCCTCGCCGATTCCAATCCTTTCTGTGTTCGTTCAATAATTAAGTTTCTTTCCAGTTCACTGAACGCACCAATCACTTGAAAAAAGAATGTCCCCACACTCGTACTCGTATCAATCCCATCATCCACACTCTCAAAGTGAATCCCTCGATCCTTCAACTCTTCAACCAATGCGATTAACTTTTTTAAGCTTCGTCCCAATCGGTCCAACTTCGTTACCACCAACGTATCTCCGGCTCTTAAGTAACGGATCGCTTCCTCCAACACCGCTCGCTCGCTCACTCCCGATGCCTTTTCCTTGTAAATCTCATCACAACCCGCTTTTTGTAATGCGTCCACTTGTCCATCTAAATTCTGATCCTCTGTTGACACTCGCGCGTACCCGATTTTCATAAATGTTGACACCCCCATTCATAAAAACGAGTGGCTTGCAGTGCAATCTCATTCGCTGACTTCTCACTAAATTCTCGGCTTTCATAATCAATTAAATTCTTCATTTGAATAATTTTTCTTAATCGATGACTTTGATTTTTTCGATCACTCATAGGGAGAATTGTTGCGACAACTTTAACCACATCCATATGATCTTTCGATACGTTTCTTAATCCATTATGTTTGGCTAAAAGTGCATCTGTCATATTTATACAAACAAACACCGCTTCTCGGCCCGCCGCTGTCCACAATTTATTATCTAATGCTAACTTCATTGTCTCAAATGCGTGATATGCTTTTTTTTCATACCCTAAAAAATGATCTCTATCTATTTTTTTTGTTTTGACCATAATTCCATACCTTCCTCTTTTATCTCTTTAATAATAGCCATTTCTGATTTTTTAAATTCTAATTCAGTTACAATATATAACGATAAGTGACATAAATATTTATCATAAAAATTATCTTCTAATTTCTGTTTTAATTCATCGATCCCATTCTTTTTCTTTTTAATAATTAAACATATATCAATATCACTATCTTCCCTTTCTGTTTTATTTGCCATACTTCCAAATAAAATAATTCGTTCAACATGGTGACTTATTCCAGCGACGATATCATTTGTTATTTGTTTTATCATGCCTTTCTCTTTTTCAATGAGTTTAAAAATAACTTCTTCCCAATAAAATGATGGTCGATATTTAAATATATGTGATCGTCCAACAATATCTTTTGTTATTAAACCAATATCATGCAATTCATTTAATATAATTAAGCATGTCTTATGATTTAGGTTTATTTGATTCGATAGTTCCCTCCCAGTAAATTGCCCATGTTGATAGTCACTAAAATATTTTAGGACTCTTATTTTTTTTTCAGAAAAAAGTTGACTTAAAAAACTTGTTACCTTCATATTTATATTATTACCCATATATATAGCATAGTAAACACATGAGCGTTATTCTACTCATATAGTTTTTTATATGATTGTCCAATTTTTTATACGATTCAAGAATTGTTTTTTTAAACATAAATCTACCATACCACATGTTCTCACAACTTATTCCCATAATTGAGTTATGATACATTGATTATGTTTTAGGGTTTTGTGACTTTCATTTTAACGAAAATTGTCACATAACCATTACGGCCCTCATTGGTGTCACATAAACGGTCCTTTGTGATCACTTGACCCCCCCCTTCTTTTATTTAATATAATTCATGAAAGTTTATCCGATATTATAATGATAACAAAATGTCAGTGAATGCTGACCAATAAAAAATAAACGGTGCATCTATGATGAGATGACCATAAGGAGATTAATATGAATGTGGGAAACAACCAGCCACTATATAACAATTTATGTAATAAGATAAATTCAAAGGAACATAACTATTTTAAGGCGACAAACACTCAATTAACAGTAGCGGAAGTCAATAATCTAAATATTAATGAGTTAAAAGACCTAATTAATGGTTTTGATACCAATCAGAAGGTCAATGATAAAAAATATAACATCTTAGTCTTATATGAGGCGATTAATACTAACAGCAAGTTCGAAACTAATAAAGCAGATCTTAATGAAATATTAACAACGAAACTTAAAGAGCTATTGGATAAAAATAATCAAGCTAACACTTGCATTCCTCTGAAAAAGAATACTGGTTGGCTGATAACCAACGGTAACTATGGAATTTATCGAAATAATACTGGAGATTTCTATATAGGAAAAACGGCAGGTTTCTACACTAGGGTTTTTGGCGAGCATGGGACATTTACATGGGATAATGGTAAAAAAAATGGCCAGGGGATATTTACAGAAGCTAATGGCGACATATATGAGGGGGAATTTAAGGATGACAAAAAGCATGGCCAGGGGACACTTACATGGACTTGTGGCAGCAAATATGTGGGGGAATTTAAGGATGACCAGTTTAATGGCCAGGGGATATTTACAGAAGCTAATGGCGACATATATGAGGGGGAATTTAAGGATGACCAGAGGAATGGCCATGGGGCATTCACATGGGCTGATGGCAAAACATATGTGGGGGAATTTAAAAATAGCCAGAGGAATGGCCATGGGACATTAACATGGGCTGATGGCGACACATATGTGGGGGAATTTAAGGATGACCAGAGGAATGGCCATGGGGCATTCACATGGGCTGATGGCAAAACATATGTGGGGGAATTTAAAAATAGCCAGAGGAATGGCCATGGGACATTAACAT
>JBMTIN010000124.1:0-3759 GCA_049437345.1 Candidatus Marinamargulisbacteria bacterium | reverse complement strand
CGGGAACCAATCCGTATCAATCACCCATGAGTATTTACCCCGCGGTGCATTACACCATGGGTGGGTTATGGGTGGATTATAATTTGCAAAGTACGATTCCTGGGTTACATGTATTGGGAGAGGCCAATTTTTCGGATCACGGGGCCAATCGATTGGGGGCATCCGCCCTCATGCAAGGGTTATCGGATGGGTATTTTGTGATTCCAAATACCATTGGTCACTATTTTGCTTCAACAACATTGGGTAGTATTACAACGGATGCACCAGAATTCGATGAAGCCCTTAATGCTGTTCAAGAAAAAATTACACGCTTGGTGGGCATTAATGGGTCCAAAACCATTGATCACTTTCATCGAGAACTGGGATTGCTCATGTGGGATAAATGTGGCATGGCACGCGATAAGGAAGGGCTTGAGTATGCCTTAAAGCGCATTCCTGAAATCCGTGCCGAATTTTGGGACAATGTTTGTGTTCCAGGTACGGAAAACGGATTCAGCCAGAGCCTTGAAAAAGCGGGACGTGTGGCTGACTTTTTGGAATTTGGTGAGTTAATGTGTCGAGATGCTTTGCACCGGGAAGAGTCTGCTGGTGGTCATTTTCGAACAGAGCATCAAACGGATGAAGGAGAAGCCAAGCGAAATGACGATGATTTTTGTTATTCAGCGGCGTGGGAAGATGTGCCCGGGAAACCCAGTAAATTACATAAAGAACTTTTAGAATTTAAAGATGTACAGCTAACACAAAGGAGTTACAAATAATGGCGGACGATAAAACACTTACCGTAACATTAAAAGTATGGCGGCAGCAAAATGCCAACGATAAAGGTCATTTTGAAATTTATAAAGCCAAAGACATTAACGAAAATATGTCATTTTTAGAAATGCTCGATGTTGTGAATGAAACATTATCATTAAATAATCAAATTCCCATTGCATTTGATCATGATTGTCGGGAGGGTATTTGCGGCTCATGTGGCGCGATGGTCAATGGGGTGGCCCATGGCCCGGTAAAAGGTGTTACGTTATGTCAATTGCATATGCGGTCATTTAATGATGGCGATACCATTGTCATTGAGCCATTTCGTGCCAAGTCCTTGCCGGTCATTCAAGATCTGGTGATCGATCGGTCCTGTTTTGATCGTATTATTGCGAAGGGCGGATACATTTCTGTTAAAACGGGGAGTGCTCCGGAAGCCAACGATACCCCTATCGAAAAGAAAAAGGCGGATTTATCCTTTGAAGCGGCGAAGTGCATTGGTTGTTCGGCGTGTGTTGCGGCCTGCCCAAATGCTTCGGCATCGCTGTTTGTGTCGGCCAAAGTGTCTCATTTATCGTTATTACCACAAGGTCATGCCGAACGAAAGCGTGTGGTGGCCATGGTGGATCAAATGGATAAAGAGGGGTTTGGCGGATGCTCAAATGCGTATCAATGCGAAGCGGCGTGTCCTAAAGAAATTAAAATTGAAAATATTGCTCGCATGAACCGTGAGTACCTTAAAGAAAAAACCGTCCGATAATCGGACGTTTTCAGATGGCTTAAATCCGTATGTGATTTTAGCCATCGCCTTGGGGGTGGCCATTGTCGTGGGCTATTTTTTATACCCACGTCACATTGTAGCTTTGGCCGATCTTGTATGGGATCGTCCATTGGATGGTGCCGGTGCCGGTGAATTGGTGGGCACCGATATAAATAATGACGGGGTGGTCGATCTACTGGCTGGTACGGGGCGGGCGTGGGCCGATCCTCCCACGGGGGCACTGGTGGCTATGGATGGTCAAACCGGTGATACTTTATGGCGTTCGGTGTTTCCAGGGGCCATTGATGGGACCCCTTTGTTACTGGATATTACGGGGGATGGAGACCCCGAGGTGATTGTTTCGGGCCATTTTGCCGATTTATATGCGTTAAATCGTCGTACCGGAGATATTTTATGGCAATTAAGTCACCAACCTTCAAATGTCATTCATTTGCCATGTCAATTTCATTCCCCTGTAATGGTGCCCGATCAAGATAATGATGGCGTTCCCGATATCGCTACCATTCAAAGCGGTCTTTTGGAAAATAATCCCTATATTCAAATCAAACGCCTTGATTTATTGAAGAGCAACCCGGTGTATTACCATCGTGCTGATATTGAATCATTAATTCAAACGATGATGGCCACGACCCGTCATCCGGTGCTTCAATGGCAGGTGTGTCAAGGCGGGAATTGCCGGGTTCAATCATTTCCCCGAGCTTGGGTTGACAACGGGGTATTTGAATCATATTTTCCACGATTAATGGGCAATCAAGTGGGGCCAGGTGGACGATTATATGTTATTTCCTCAAGAACCGGACGTATTATTCGCTGGTTCCCTGTGCCGGAATCAAGGGAAAGTCGTGGGGCGCCTGTGGTGGTCTCTTATGGCGGACGCACAGTGGTGATTTACGGGTCTGGGGGGATTCGAAAAAATGGGTTTTTACAAGCACAAGATGTAGTGTCGGGGGAGATATTGTGGCAACAGTCATTTAACAAAAAAGGGGTGTTATTGTCACCGATACAATGGGGGGACGGTGATGATCGATGGGTGGTGGCCGCGGGCATGAATGGCGAGGTGCTTAAAGTGAACGCGCTGACAGGCCAGATGGCATGGCGAGTGTCCCTGGGCGATGATTATGAAACATTGGCGACCCCCGCCATCATTTATCGACATAATCGACCCCATGTGGCGGTTCTATTTTCACGGGGGGAATTTCCTCAATATCAATCTTCGGTACTATTTGTATTGGATGGGGCCATGGGAGAGGTTGTATTTCGTCAAAAAATGGGGGATTGTTATGCTACGGCGTCACCGCTGATTGTCGATGTCGATGGGGATCGTCGAGATGACATCCTTCAGGTGACGTGCACGGATCGTCGGGCCAAAATTATGATTTTGGATCATGATTATCAGTCTATTTTTTCGCACCCCTTGTCATCGGGAAGTGTGTCATCGCCATTGATCTTGGATATTGATCAAGATGGGCATCAGGATCTATTTATTTCGCGATTTCATTATATAACACGATTTCGATTTCGTGAGTCTTTTCCGTAGGCATAAGTTATTTAAGTTTTGATCACTTAATTAAGTGATTGATTGACCATTTTTTTTAGAAGATATCCGCCATCTTCAATGAGCTCAAACTGATTAATGGCCGATTCCCCCGTCCATCGAAATTGAAAATGCCATCCGTTGGAAGCGTCCCGAAAAATGTGCTCAACATGAAACGCTTCGGCCGAAAATGTGCCATTATCATTCAGTCGCCAAATGCTCTCACCGTCCATGCTAAATACAGCTGAATAATCTGAAAACATGTATCTTCCATTTTTTTCAATAATAATGGCCCCTAAATAGTCCCGTCCGATGGGGCGAAACATTGCCACAAATACTTGCCCATTATCATCAAATCGGGCAATGCGCCATAAGTTTAACAATCGACGGTTTTTTTTGACTTCAATTTTATTGATGGTTCGAATGTCTGTAACCACTGTTCGTTCGACTTGAAAATCAATATTATTTTGAGGTTGGACCACGTTGGATGTGGTTGTTTCAATGGTGATGTCATCATTCAAATTATCACCAAAAAAAAGGTCTTTAATGGGAATTATTGTATTCACCGGCGGAACCTTCGAGGACCGGGAGATTCTGGCGGGACATGATCAGCGCCGTGGGGCCACCCGAGCCCACCGCCACCTTCCACGCCTCGATCGCTTCGTTAGCGTCGGCGGGGCGGATCACC
>JBMTIN010000123.1:0-3805 GCA_049437345.1 Candidatus Marinamargulisbacteria bacterium | reverse complement strand
AATGGATCCCCCAATCCCAATATGACAAATAGTGGATAGCCCGTCGCGTGTTATGGTTTGATCCAATGTATGCAAATCATTCATCCATTGGGGCGTATCGGAGACACGCAATTGGTGGTGGGTAATTTTTTGGTTTTCGGAGGTATTTCGATACTCGCCTTGTCGTAGTTGACGAAATAATTGATGTAATTCATTCGTTTTTTCTTCGTCAAATATGGCGGTTGTTGGTACCCCACAAAAGCCATAAAAGAATTTTAGATGTTCTGTTTTTATGATGGTGTTTGTAGTATCCATGTTCATGCGGATGTGACGGCTTCCAGTTGTGCAAATTTTGCCATGAGCTTCTTTTTTCCCACCGAAAAATAGATGTCATACATGACCGCATCACCTTCACCGGACACCTGCTGAATGGTCCCGGTGCCCAAGGTTGAGTGGCGCACAACATCCCCCGTTGAGAATAACTGAAATGCGGTATTTTGAGCTGAAATAGCCGGGCGTGATGGTCGGTTTTCCGTGGCGGATTTTAGTACAGTAAAGGGCAACCCCTCGTTTTGAAGTTTAAATATCATGGCACTTCCCATGTGTTGTGTTTGAGCTGTAACACTTATGTTAATACACTCATTTAACTCTTTGGTGAAGGTGGAGACATTGTGATACCAATCATCCCCCAACAATGTCCGTTTGTATGCCGACAACATGTACACTTGGTCTTTTCCTCGGGTAATACCAACATAGGCAAGGCGCCGTTCTTCCTCTAATGAATCGCTATTACGTAGAGGTAGTAATCGATCCTCAAACCCTGGCATAAATACCACTGGAAATTCTAGTCCTTTGGCCAGATGCAGTGTGAGACAGCGAACTTTTTCTGTGTTGGTATCATCATCATTTCCCTGAAATAAAGTGGTGGTGTATAAAAATTCGGACAAATCGTCGGTATCTTTTAACGTGCTTTTTAATTCTTTTAAATTATCCAAACGATCCTGCCATTGTTCCATTTTTTTTAGATATTGGGTAAACTGAACGCCCTCTAAAATGGCATTTAATTTATCTTCAATCGTGGTTGTTTGTTTTTTTACATGAGTGATGAGTGTTATAAAGTCATGAAGAATACTTCGAAACCGTGCTTGAATGGGCAGCTCCGGATGGTACACCGCTTCTTGAATGGGGATGTTTTGATCCAGGCTAAATGCAATGACCTTTTCAACGGATGTTTTTCCAATGCCACGTGCGGGGGTGAGCATGGCTTTTTGAAACCACACAGGGTGATCGATATTCTGTAGACAATGGAGGAAAGCAATGGCCGCTTTTATTTCAATGCGCTGATAAAATGCCGTGGTTCCAACCATATGATGCGGAATATTATGATGTGTTAGGCATTCTTCAATCGCACGCGATTGTTGGTTGGTGCGATACAAAATAGCCATATCGCTGGGACTATAATGATGTTCGCTTTGTAACTCTTTAATTTTTTTGGCAATGTAGTTGGCTTCTTCTTGCTCGTTAAAGCAAACAATATGTTGAGGCAATTGATGACCCACACGGTCCGAAATCAATGTTTTGGGTTGCCGGTTGGTGTTATGATTAATGAGTTGATTGGCGGCGGATAAAATTTCTTTGGTTGATCGGTAATTAATTTCAAGTTTTTGCACCGATGTGGTAGGGAAGTGGTTGGAAAATGACAGCAGATTTTCTATTTTAGCACCCCGCCAGGAATAAATCGTTTGATCAAAATCTCCCACGACACAGATATTTTGATGCGCTTTTGCAATGAGTACGGTAATATCATTTTGAATTTGATTGGTATCTTGATACTCATCGACAATCACGTATTGGTAGCGTGACTGAATGTCCGCCAAGGCCGTTGAGTTTGTGGCCAATAACTGATGTGTAAATAACAAAATATCATCAAAGTCTAGGGCGTTTTGATTTCGTAGGGCATGGTTATACGGACCAAAAAATTGTTGAATATCATTGGCGGCCATACCTAGTGCTTCGGATTGTTGGCTCATGGGGCATTGTTTTATTTTTGAAATTTTCGATAAAATTTCTTTGGGCTTTCGGCCCATGCTTGGAATCGTTTTGGCCAAATTTAGAATAATATCTTTTTGTTGTTGTGAGTCAATAATGGTCAGTGTTGATTTTAACCCTATGGTATCCAAATAAGGGCTTTTTTTTAATTCACGCAAGCAAAAGGAATGGAAGGTGCCAAAGGTTGGCGATGGTTTTTCGGGATTTTTAGACTCAAATCGATGTTTCATTTCGTTGGCCGCTTTGTTTGTAAAGGTGAGGGCTAAAATATGGTGTGGGGCATGCTTATTGGTTTCAATGAGGTATTGAATTTTTGAAATCATCACGGTGGTTTTTCCGGTTCCCGCTCCGGCGATAATCACCTGAGGGGTACCATAATGAGTGACAGCAATGTGCTGTTCAGTATTTAAGTTCAAAAAATAACGTCCTTTCAGTTGGTTCGGGTTTGGATCTCATTTATACTAACTATAGATGAATGATTTAAAACCGTTAAGTCGGGAGGGTCTTCCAAATTATATTATATCGATTCTTCAGCAAATTGGGAATCATGGTTTTCGGGCATTTATTGTTGGTGGGGCGATTCGTGATCGGATGCTTGGCGCTTGGCCCTGTGAATTTGATTTGGCATCGAATGCACGTCCCGACGATATTATTCGTTTGTTTAACCGGACAACTCAAACGGGGGTGGCGTATGGTACGGTTACCATTCATATGGACGGTCATGCCGTTGAAATCACTTCGTTTCGAAATGAATCAAGGTATACAAATCATCGACATCCTCAAACCATTGAATTTGTTGATTGTATTGACGATGATTTAAAACGACGTGATTTTACAATGAATGCCATGGCATATTGCCCATTTTCACAGCAATTGATTGATTTATACGATGGACAGACACATTTGAAGTTAAAAAAGATTGTATGTGTTGGGGATCCGGCCAAACGTTTTTATGAGGATACGCTACGCCCTTTTCGTGCTTTTCGATTTATGTCTCAGTATGGGTTTTCCATGTCTGATTCAGTATGCCGTGCATTAAAAGAAAATGCGATGCTTCCACGGCCATCTATGCCACGCATTCGCTATGAGTTATCTCGTTTATTGCGTGGGGATCATTGGGTTATGGCTTTGAATTATATGCACGCTATGGGGTGGTTGCATCCGTGGGTACCGGTATCGGAGACATTAACGTTTCCGTCCACAATGCCACGGGTTGAGAATGCGCGTTGGGCGGGCTTGTTATCACATGGTGATTTCGAAGAAAATATGGCTTATTTTCAATTTTCAAAACACGACTGTAAAGAGATGCGTGCTTATATTGATTGGGCATTTGATCACGATGCCGTTCAATTTCAGATAACAGATTTGGCGATTTCGTCTAAAAAATTACAATCAATGGGCTTTTTAGGGAAAGATTTAGGCGCTATTCAACGCCGATTAGTTATGGCCATTCGAAAAAAAAATGTAATGAATCAATCCGATGCACTAATAAAATGGGTTTTAGATCAACAATCTTAATAAATTGGTACAGATACACCAAAACGAATTTCTTCCCATACGGTGTTAATGCTTGTGTTGAATTGCCAGCATTGAAACATCCACCCCAGAGTATAATTAAGATTTCGTAAGGTTTTTGTGCGAATTTCGTAATCAATGGTGACATCCAATAGCCATGGGTTTAGGGCCATAGACAGTACCCAGCCAATTTCGTCTTGTGTGATTTGATTAATTGTATCAAATATAAATGGGGACATATTTTTTTTATACAGCATTTTGG
>JBMTIN010000122.1:0-3861 GCA_049437345.1 Candidatus Marinamargulisbacteria bacterium | reverse complement strand
CTTCTTTTTTAGATGGGGCTAAGGCATGGTCAACCAATACCGTTAATAATACCATCGGGGCATCCGTATGAATGGTAATTTCTGGCATGTCATTGGGTAACGCTTTTTTAGAAAACACATTAATAAAGTTATCTTGGGCGTTATTTGCGGCATCCAATGAATGGAACTGTTTGACAATGGCATGGGCGAGTTCTAGCTTAATGGTTCGTGGGTTCTCACCTTGTGTCATGTGATGATTGAGTTTTTGAATATGATGGGGGGATGGGTTGGTGAGTAGTGTTGCATAGCGAATAATCAGATGATCGGGAATGGACATGCATTTTCCAAACATATCATTGGGGGTGTCCAATAATGCAATATGGTTGTTCAGGGATTTACTCATTTTTTGACCCCCATCCAGTCCTTCTAAAATGGGCAGCGTGAGCACCGATTGTGGGGGCTGCCCGGCGTCTTTTTGAAGTTGCCGTCCCACCAATAGGTTGAATTTTTGATCGGTGCCGCCAATTTCAACATCGTTTTTTAAATGAACGGAATCATATCCTTGCAATAATGGGTATAAAAACTCGTGAATGCCAATGGGGGATTGGCGATTGAACCGTTTGGAAAAGTCATCTCGTTCAAGCATGCGGGCAACGGTGTGGCTGGCACATAATTTAATGGTATCGCTCAGGGACAATGCCGATAACCATGCGGCGTTATATACAACCGTGGTTTTTTGAGGGTTTAGGACTTTAAATACTTGATCTAAATATGTTTTAGCATTTTCACTTACGTCCGCTTCAGTCAGTGAGGGACGGGTGGTGGATTTCCCCGTGGGATCTCCAATTCGAGCTGTAAAATCTCCGATAATAAAAATAATTTCGTGTCCCAGGGACTGTAATACGGCCAGTTGATTCAAAATTACAAAGTGACCTAAATGCAAATCCGGGGCGGATGGGTCGGCCCCCCACTTAATGCGGTATTTTTTTTTGCCGTTCAATGCGGAGATGAAATCCGGATCATCGGTAATAATGTCTTCAAAAAGCGTCTCATTGATCATTGTCATGGAGGTTATTATACGGCTTCCTTTCGGGTCCGTCGAATGGCTTTGTTACTCGGATTCGTACTCGGACATTTCGATATCCAACATAAAAATGCCGTTACCATATTCTTTTTCGGCGGGTTTTTTAATTTTAACCAATTTTTTTAGTAAGTTGGCAATGTCGTACGATGTTGTTTTAATAATTTCTTTGTACCGATTAAATTCAGCATCATCTAAGCTTTTAGACAGGGCATTTGAGCTAGATATGGTGGCCATTAACGTATTGTTTATTTTATGGTTTAACGTGACGAGACATTTTTTTAGACTGTTGACTTCAGTGGTTAGTATTTTATTGTGTATTTCTTTTTTTTCTACTTCTAATTGAATAATTTTTTTGACATAGTATTGCAAAATAAAAAAGGTGGATGACAATGATCCAATAAATGATGTATATAAAATAATATCTTGCGCTAATTTGCTTCGATTAATGGCCAGGCTGTCTTTGGCAAAAAATAAGGGCTCTTTCAAAATAGAAAATATGGCAATACTTACTAAAAACAAGCAAATAAGATTGTAGAAATAGTTTTTTTTAATTAATAGGGATGACAGCATGAATGCATAAAACAAATACAAATAAAGGCCTGATTCAAAATTAAGCAACACGCCAAATGCACTAATGGAGCCATACATGCTTATTATAATGAGGCCATTCGCAACGGTTAAGCGATGTGTTAACACGCATGCAACCGATAGTGCGTATAATACTGTAAACGGCAGGGTGGTTATAGCGAGTATTGGCTCTTTTAAAAACAAAAATAGAGGAATGTAAATAGTGGTTGTAATTAAAGAAATAACGGCAATTAAAAAGGAAATGCTGGTACTGAAGTTTCTTTGTTTCATTGTAAAAATGCTAGCACAGAAACAAGGAATACGTAACGTTATCCATCATTTTGATTCTGAAATACGTTGCACATTAACTTTATGGGGTGATGGGATGGCTTAAAGAAAAGTGCTGCGAAAAATTAAACGACTCATGGGGATCGTATATTCGAGAATATTTTGAAAGGAGCTGATTCGCCACTACCCAGTCGAATCGTAATTGAAGATGCTCTTGGATTAATTTTTTTGTGTCTAAGTCCATATAGGAAGCACTATTTATTTCGTTTAAAATAATTTTGTGTACATTTTGGCCGGTGTTTAATTGGAATTGAGCGTCTTGAATGCACATGTTAATGGCTTCTTTTGGGGTGCGTACTAATCCATTTTTTATAGCGATGGTGGCCGTATTTAGCAATGCGGTTTCGTTTTCAGTTAATCGTTGTTCGTCCAATTCTTTAAAGCAAGATATGGCATCATTCAGATATAATATGTTGCCGGTCACCCATTTTTGTGCCATTGTGATTTTTCTCGTTGTGATTTTTTGAATTTTATGTGTGGGTAAAAGTGTGGGGGGCGTCTGTTCTTTTAGCATATCTGTTAGGGTTAAAATAGGGACTAGGCCAATGGTATCTTCTCTCAACTTTATGTATCCAGACATAGTTATCACTTGTTGAAAATTAATATCTTGATAATAATCTATTTCCATTAATGTGTTCGTAAAAAATTGAACATTAGCATCTAAAAATAGCTGTTTGGTTTGGTCACATGCATTGGGTGCCAGCGATAATGCCCGAGTTATTATTTCGGTGAACATATTTAAATATTGCTCATGATCCGAATGGAAATCGATATGTTTGGTTTGATTTCGTTCTTGTTTTAAAGTTAGCTCTATTAAACATTCAACTAAGTCGTTTCCATATCCCGGGCGGTACCGCAATTGGTGTGATGTTTCAATAATATCGTCCAGTAATTTTGTGACTTCAAGATAATCTTTAATCACTTGTAATTTATTAATGCAGAGTTTGGGATTATTTTGCTCGATGTCTTTAAAGTGGGCACCTGTAATTAGTAGTCGGGAATAATCATTTAGTAATGGATGGGGGATAATGTTGGTTAACTGTTTTTGGAATGCTCTTTGTTTGGGGGTCGTGTAATCATTGATTGTGGGGACAATACTATTTTTAACAGTTGATATTAACTCGTTTCTATTTAAATAAAAACCATTTTCTTTCATTATGTTCGAGCTGGAATGTCGATAAGCAATTTTCGAGGTGGCCGTATTTAATAAAAATGGTCTTGTAATATTCATTTTTTTTCTCCAGACAGTTATTTAGTCCTTTAATCAACAATTTCTAGTGTCATAAATACAATTGAATACTTTTTTCAAAGAGCATACTTTGCAATTTATGGCGATATTTATAAATGTGAATGTAATCTCGCTAGAAATACTATAATAAATTAACAATAGATGTCAACTTAAATTTACAAAATAATGAGAAGATCTTGTGGGTCGTGGTTACAAGCGAACATCCGATGGTCAAACCCTTCGACGATACCGGTGCAAAACCGGTGGGAAACGTTTTTCAGCGGCGACACGACGTCCGTTAAAATAGCAAAAAAAGCCGGTCCAAGTCAAGTTTAAAGAGGTCTGGTTTGATCTTATTTTACTTAAATTATACTTGGCCGATGTAACCGTCAAGCTAAGGTTTCACGGCTTAACGCCTCGCGCGTTCGGCGCATCGTTGATTGACCTTAGAATATGCATTAGAATAAAGCTACGTTAGAATCAAGTAGGAGTGTATAAGCGTGATTTTTAGATCCAAACGTGCCATCGGAAAAATCTCTCGATCACGATCATCATCTCGGTTTGGGCGATCCAACCAACGGTTTTTTTTACTTAAAATAGTGGCCAATTGGGTGTTAAAATGGGGGCTAATATTTGGAGCCGTGGCGCTTGTTGT
>JBMTIN010000121.1:0-3868 GCA_049437345.1 Candidatus Marinamargulisbacteria bacterium | reverse complement strand
CCTTAAATATCCATCCATTTTTGTATTTTTTTACGCCAGAATATGGGAGGCCATCTTGAAAATCACCATCAAAGCTATCCCCATTTTGATATTCCAAATGACCTGATTTTGGCAAAAAATGATGTGTGATTAGCCCCTTAAATGAGCGTGATTCAAAAAAATTAATGGTTGATACAAAGGATGTATCTATCATCCAATCATTTGTATATTGAAAATGAATGATCATACTTTTCTTTTTATCTGAAAGTGTAAATACTCCGATTGGTTTACCATTAATAAAAGATCCTGACAAAAGCATATCTTTTTTCTCTGCAATTATGGCTTCTCCTCGGCCATGTGGGTAGCCATCGGAGTTCACATAGCCATCATAATGGGCTAAATAATGACCTTCATTATAGTTTAGTTTATATTTTTTTTTTGTGATAATGGTATTCTCTTTAGAGAAAACCCCGCTTAATTGTCCATGTGATTTTTGTTGATCTCTAGTAGTGTTTATCCGTTGTTTTGTATGATTCACCGGTGAAATAGAAAAGATAGCATGTAATTTTTTTAGCCATAATTTTTCATCAAATGTTAAAAAAACATTTAAACATGCATTAAACTGCATGATTCTCGATGATGATTTGCCCAGCTTTTTTAATGATTTTTCTTTAATCTCGTTTTTATTTGATTTAAGAAGATCCAATTCTTTTTTTAAAATAAACCGATTATCATCCAGCAATAATTGATGAATTAAATTTGATTTTTGAGTATTATTATCTAAAAAGTTCATTACTTTTATTATTCGAACCAGATTATACTTTGATTGATTGAGTAATTTTAAAGGCTCTGTGATTAAGTGATAATTACTTAAAATATTCTTAAACTTACTTTTTAGGAGCGGCGGTTTCAATTGGCAAATTTCGGGGATATATTCTGTCAAATCAATGATTGGCAATGTATAGGGAATTAATGCCTGATTTTCTGGATCTATCATAGTGTTTTGCTTTAATACAATATCCAAAAATAAAAAACGAAACGTGCATTGATCACCGTATATTGAATTGTTAATCGATACACCTTGAAATTGTAATAATTGCCAACATAGTAATTTATAATCTTTAGGATTCACCATAATAATGGTATCGATATCGGTGATATTTATTTTTTTTTCCATAAAAATACTTAAGAAGTAGGAGCCTGTACCAAATACTTTCCAAGAAATCCCATGTTGTTTACATTGACTGAATATCGTAGAAAATACACGAATAAATTCAGACTCCATCGGCATTATATCCGTACTATGAAATGCTTCTGAATCTTTATTTAGTAATTTTTGCGTTTCCAAAAAACATGAAAACATATTCGATGAAAAAGAGGTTTTTTCCATAATATTTTACCACTTTCATTTTGAGTAAGGTTTAGATTAATAAAATAAATGATGACTGACAAGGTATCGTCACCTTATTTCGCATATGGCATATCAATTAATTAGGAAGTCCTAATAATAAATCCGCAATAGTCAATAACGAATGTGATGAAACGGCACGTTCCTTAATGGCCGATATCCAGTGCATATGATTTGTATTTTTCAAATCTTGATGAGTATAAATATTGAATCTCAATAGAATTTTATTAATTTCATTTTCAGATGATACAATCCGATTCAATAAATCAATATCCAGTGGTAATGCCATTGTTTTTTCAAAGCCATGCCGATTTAATAAAAATTGTAATGGTAGAATATCTTCAGCCGCTAAATAACACAAGGCACCTTTAGTTCCACCATGCGTATTGATGCAATTACGTCGCCAATACAGGGATCCAACCGGTGGTTTATGCCGATTTATTTCGGGAAAACTAAACTCCGTATCAATAAATGTAAGTTTATCGGTAACACGACTTGGTTGTTCCCCATTATTAAATACTTCGCCTAATTGAAGGGCTTTATTAATAGGTTGAATAAAATTATCGGCTTTTGCATCAGTTAAGTTCATAAATAAAGTAAGGGTTAGTAAACGAATCATGGTGTTATCAGGAAAATATCTAAAATAAGTTGGTTTTTCAGATAAAATACGTCCTGTATACCCGGATATATAACGAGCACATGCAAATGAATCACCCGAATGTGTATTGTATATTGGGCCAGTGGGTATAAAATGAGATTCTTCATTCAATGGAATGGAAATATAATATGGCACGACTTCTCGTGGTTGATTTGTTCGTTTTAAAAAATACCGATGATGTTCTTTGGTTGTACCTAAAAATAATCGACCAATATTATTGGTTTGACTTACACCCGGCAAATACTTAAGTTCTAATGGTAGATCACGAATAGAGTGAAACGCAGACCACGGCACACATTTTTCGTAAGAATGAAACAAGACATTTTGTTTGTCTTGCATGGTGGCAGAATCTGGATCGAGTGGGAGGTATGGTTTCAGCATTTTTATATTAGGTGCTTTAAATTGGAATATGTCATTTTTCGATGAAAATGACACATTTAATGTTTGATGGCATGAAGTAAACCGGTGTCCGGTAAGTTGAAGCATAATATAAAATCCTTTTTTGAAAGTAGTATGTACGTTACATGGCATACGAATGACCTGTCAAATGAGTTATAAGCTCCCCCACTAACCTGTAGTTAAAAAATCATCAACCCCCACTTTCTTCATTTACCCTTGCCCGGCGACGCATCCTTTTTGACCTTTGTATTGAGTGAAATTTGCCTCGGGAAAAAAATCATAATATAACATTGTTCGATTCTTTACCATTTTAATGGAAGAATTTACAATTAATTCCCCGTCGCGGACAAGTATCCGGTGGTCCAAGCGTGTTGAAAATTGAATCCCCCTGTAACACCATCGCTATCCAAAATTTCACCCACCAAATGAAGGCCCTTGCAACAGCGGCTTTCCATCGTCTTAAAATTAACCTCCTTTAAAGCCACCCCCCCACAGGTCACAAACTCATCTTTAAATTGGCCTCGGCCCGTAATATTAAAGGGACACTGAGTCACGTGTTGTACCAAGTTATTGTAGTGTATTGACTGGCACTGTTTCCAGATGATGGTATCGTCATTTAACGCACGCTGTACCAAATACTGCCATATTCGCTTGGGAAGAGATAAAAATGGGGATTGTGTTATGCACCGTTTATTTGGATGGGCCTGAGCCCACGTTTGGAGTTGGTTTTGGCATTCGTTGGGGGTTAATTCGGGCAAAAAGTGAACCATAAAAGGGCACTTATACCCTTGGTCATTTAAAAACCGTGCCTGCCAAGCCGATAATTTAATGATGGCCGGCCCACTCATGCCCCAATGTGTGGCCAGTAATGGTCCCTCGGTGGGGTGTTTTTTTTTGTCCCTTAACCAGACCCGAACATGGGGTACGCTCAGCCCTTGCAACCGATGCCAGGTTGGGTCAGCGACATTAAAACTAAACAAGGACGGTATGGGCGATACAATTTGATGCCCCAATCCTTGGGCTAATTTATGTCCGGCGCGGCTTCCCCCGGTGGCTAATACCACTTTGTGGGCGTGCAATATTTGATGATTTTGTAACGTTAATGAAAAAATATTCCCCGACTTGGTAATATTACGAACGCCACAACTTGTCCAAATGGTCACTCCGGCACATGTGGCCGCATCTTTTAAGGCTGTTACAATGCATAATGATTGATTCGATACCGGAAACACGCGCCCATCGGATTCTGTTTTTAACGGGACACCACGCGATTCAAACCATGCCATGGTATCCTGTGGCCCAAATCGGTGAAACGGGCCAATTAAGGCTTTGTTTCCACGCGGGTAATGGGTGGCCAAGGCCATGGGGTCCATGCAATTATGCGTTACATTGCACCGCCCCCCACCCGATATGGCTACTTTTTG
>JBMTIN010000120.1:0-4036 GCA_049437345.1 Candidatus Marinamargulisbacteria bacterium | reverse complement strand
TATAGTAAAGTAACGCGATAATTAATCGGTTGCGATACGCCTGTTTTTGACCTTCAAACGAAAATGACACCGCCAATGCCAATGATTTTGAGGGAATCAACTTGGGCAATTGAAGTGACGTTTTGGGTTGGAATAACGTGGCCATATCGGGCACTTCCACGCCTTGTTTTACCCTTAAAAAAAACAAGTACAACTTAATGGCCGACACCTTGCGTTGAATCGATGTGGTTGCAAAGCCATCATCTGTTAATCGGTTTAAATAGGTCACCATATCGGCATCGTTTGGCACCTCTTTTTGAATCAGCACTTTAAAATGCCTTACATCGCTGTCATACGCCGCAACCGTCGGCTGTGCCAAATGACATTCAATGGTCAAATACTCCGTAAATATCATTGTTGGCTTGTTAAATGTGCGGTTAAGTACTGAATGGCAAGCACGGTTTTGGCATCTTTAATGCGACCGTTCGTGATCATGGCCCAAGCCTCGGTCAGTGAATATGGCGCCATGGTCATGGTTTCATCGTCGTCAAAATCCGTATCGCCGACCGTTAAATCCGTCGCCAAGAAAATATGCATGTACTCATTGCAAAACCCCGGGGCCATGTACATTTCGCCCATCAAGGTGCATTTCTCCGCCACAAACCCCGTTTCCTCTTTTAATTCCCGGTGGGCGGCGTCGATGGGCGCTTCTCCAGGGTCAATGCATCCGGCCGGGGCTTCAATTAACACCTCATCAACGGCCTTTCGAAACTGATGAATCAGATAAATAGTTGCAGCAGAATCATAAGGCAATATCGTGACCGCCGGCGCATGCTCAACAATTTCGCGGGTGGTGACACCCTGAGGCCCCGCCACGGTATCCACACGCAAATTTAACACCCGCCCCGTGTATATGGTATGACTGGATTGTGTTTTTTCGATCATATCCCTCATTATATATTGATACCCACCATTTACTCTACAAAGAATGCGACGAATCAAGTATACTAAACGCTATGACAATAGATACAAACCTCGTTGACTTCACAACGCTTAAAACAAACATTGAATCCAAACAATTCACCCTGGGGGTGGTCGGACTCGGATATGTTGGGTTGCCCTTGGCCTGTGAATTTATTCAAAGTGGGGTTCCGGTGGTGGGGTTGGATGTATCAACACAAAAAATCGATGCCCTAAAAAATAGCACCTCGTACATTCAAGATATTTCCAATCAAACGGTATCCGAGTGCATGGCCTCGGGGCAATTTACCCCGACCACGGATTTTTCGGCATTGGCCAAGGTGGATGTCATTAGCATTTGTGTCCCCACCCCACTTCGAAAAACCAAAGATCCGGATATGAGTTTTGTTGTATCCGCCGTGAATGCCATTGCTGAGCATGTCCGACACGGGCAATTGATCATTCTTGAAAGCACCACTTACCCCGGCACCACCGAAGAACTTCTGAAACCCATTTTTGAAGATCGCGGGCATGTGATTGGTACCACGCTGTACTTGGCCTTTTCACCCGAGCGTGTGGACCCCGGAAACCCAACCTATACCACCAAAAACACCCCCAAAATTGTGGGCGGCGTCACCGACCACTGCACCCAATTGGCCTGCGCTACCTATGCCCATGCCATTGATACCACCGTTCCCGTATCCTCTCCCCGCGCGGCTGAACTGGTCAAATTATATGAAAACACCTTTCGATCCGTGAACATTGCCATGGCCAATGAAATGGCCTTAATCTCCAACAAACTGGGCATTGACGTCTGGGAAGTCATTGATGCCGCCGCGACCAAACCCTTTGGGTTCATGCCATTCTATCCCGGCCCTGGCTTGGGGGGGCATTGCATCCCCATTGACCCCAGCTATTTATCGTGGAAAATGAAATCCTTAAACTACGATGCCCGCTTTGTGGGGTTGGCGGAACAAATTAATACCAACATGCCAAATTACGTGGTTCAGAAAATTAGCACGGCCTTAAATACACATCAAAAAGCCGTGAATGGGTCCCGAATCCTCATCTTGGGGGTCGCCTATAAACCAAACATTAACGATGTTCGAGAGTCCCCCGCCTTGGATATTATCAACGAACTAATTCAGCTGGGTGCCGATGTCACTTACAACGATGACTACATTCCCTCGATTTCCTTAGGAAAAATCAACCGTACCCTCACCACAACCCCCATGACAGACACGTCGTTAAGCCATGTGGATGCGGTTGTGATTGTCACTAACCACGACACCTACGATATTCCGGCCATTGTCGATGCGGCTACGTGCGTTATTGATACCCGAAATGCAACCAAAGGCTTGACCGCGGATCATATTGTTAAATTATAGTTTTAATAATTAACTGAAGATCGCCCCAAAAAGATATTTGTGCAATATAGTCTTCGTAGAGGGCCATTTTTTGGGGCATAATATGGCGAATATAAGCCGCTTCTTTATCGTCGTATTCCCTTAATAGGGCCTCTTCGTTTCGAAACGCAATGGACGCGTTATCGGTAATGCCGGGCCGAACACTCAAAATAAATGCGTAGCGATCCCGGTAATGCTCAATATAACGCGCCACTTCCGGGCGAGGTCCCACCAGGCTCATATCCCCCTTTATAACATTCATCAATTGGGGCAATTCATCCAATTTATACCGACGCAACCACGCCCCGATGGGCGTAATTCTTGTGTCGCCGGTGGCCGTCACCAATGAATGCTGGGAAGCATCGTTCACAACCATGGACCGAAATTTAATAATTGAAAAGGGCACAAAGTTCCGCCCCAACCGTTCTTGAGTATAAAACACGGGCCCCTTGGAAGACACTTTAACCAATACGGCCAATACTATGAACAGGGGCCCCAATACCATCAGGCCAAGACTGGCCGCCGTTATATCAAAGGTGCGTTTTAAATATCGACTATACAGGCGAAACATGCGCCAATACCGTATCAATAACACGTTGCACGTCGGCCATGGCCAAGTCCGGAAAAATCGGAAGTGAAATGGACTGACGGTACACAGCATTCGCCACGGGAAACTGGGTGCAATCGTAGCGATAATGGGTTTGATAATATGGGTGACAGTGCACGGGAATAAAATGCAACGACGTGCCAATGCCGGCGTCTTTCAATGCCGCCATCACATCGTCTCGGTTGGGCACCTTAATCACAAATAAATGCCACGACGATACACAGTCCTCACCGGGCGTTAACACCGAAATATTTGGGTGATCACGAAACGCATCGGTGTAGGCCTGGGCAATGACCGCACGCTGATCGTTCATGGTGGCCAAGCGTTTCAATTGCACTAACCCCAACGATGCCGCCACATCGGTCATGTTGTATTTATGCCCGTTATCAATAACCTCATAATACCAATGCCCTTTGCTTGAATACCGATTCCATGCGTCCTTGCTAATGCCATGCAATCGATTGCAACGCATGGACTTGGCATAATCCGGATTATTGGTGGTGGCCATGCCACCTTCGCCAGTAGCCAATGTTTTGGTCGCATAAAATGAAAAACACGTAATGTCCGATAACGCACCCACTTTTTGCCCCTTGTATTCCGATGGCAAGGCATGGGCCGCATCTTCAATCACAATCAGTTGATGCTGTTTTGCCAATGCGTGAATGGCCGTCATATTGCAGGGAATCCCCGAAAAATGCACGGGAATAATCACTTTGGTTTTCGGAGTAATCAAACGAGCCAGTTGATCCGTATCCATATTATGATCCTCCGGCCGAATATCGCACAAAACAGGAATAGCATTAAAATACGTCACCACTTCTGCCGTGGATACAAACGTGGTGGTGGGCAAAATCACTTCATCACCGGGTTGCAGACCCACCGCTTTTAAGGCCAAATGCAAACAGGCGGTGGCCGAATTCATAGATACGGCATGGTCGGCCCCCACATACGCCGAAAATTGACGTTCAAATTCGATGGTCTTGGGCCCCATGGTCAACCATCCCGACTTTAACGTGTCCACGACTTCGTTAATTTCTTCGTCACCGATGGCGGCTTTATGAAAGGGAATGGATGATTGTGTTAT
>JBMTIN010000119.1:0-4037 GCA_049437345.1 Candidatus Marinamargulisbacteria bacterium | reverse complement strand
ACCAAAATATTGATAGACAAGAAAAAGCTCTTAGTGACTTAGGTTTAGACAAATTGTTTATTGAAAAAAAATCTGGTAAAACAACCAATAGACCAGTACTGAGAGAAATGCTTAATTACATTAGAGAAGATGATGTTCTGTATGTTGAAGGTCGAATCATTACCGACTCTTATGAAGACGCTTCCACCGGCCAACGAAAATGGACAACGGAAGTAGATGCGCGACAAGTGATTAATTATAATGAGGTATTTACGGATGGTATTTCGGCCAATTCATCCGTCCCTAGCCCGCCCACCAACGCCGATACAACATCATTTACAGCCCCATCCCCGACCAGCGTCCCCACGGAAACACTTCCCATCCAACCTGTAGATGAATCGGATTTTTTTAAAGCCCCATCTGTCAACGACACTGAAAATGAACTTGAAGAGGACGTTCCTTTTTAATAGAATGGATTGTTATGAATAAAGTATTTATTATTGGCCGATTAGCACGAGACCCTGACTTTAGAATGACCCCATCGGGGATTCCTCTTTGTCGTTTCACGGTGGCCACCGATCGAATTCCAAAACAAGAAAACCAGACCGCTGATTTTATTCGAGTTGTGACTTGGCGACGGCTCGCTGAAATCTGCAATCAATACCTTAAAAAAGGAAAATTAATTGCTATTGAAGGTCGCCTTCAAATTGACTCATACGAAAAAGATGGTGAAAAACGTTATAGTGCAGAAATTGTGGCCGATGGCATGCAAATGTTGGACCGAAACAATGACGGTATGGCCGCGCCGAACCAAACATCACCCAGTTTCGATGTGGTGTAACTAGATTTTACTTTTAAGGAGAAAAAAAATGGCAAATTATAAACAAACAAAAGAAGCCCCCAAATTTAAACGACGAAAAAAACGTCCCTGTCCCCTCACCATTGATCAAATTTGTGTCCTGGACCACAATGACGTAGAAAAACTCAAACGATTTATTAGTGAACGTGGAAAAATATTACCCCGTCGTAACACCGGAGTATCCGCAAAAAAACAACGTATCGTTGTAAAAGCAATCAAACGAGCTCGAAATTTGGGTATTTTACCCTACTGTGCCGAGTAAAAGGACATAAAAATGGAAGTTATTTTAATTAAAGATTTAAAACGAAAAGGCACTTTTGGTGACATCATTGAAGTGACCGATGGTTATGCACGAAATTATTTAATTCCAAATGGGTTTGCCATGATTGCCAATAAAGCGAATAAAAAACGATTTAATGAGATTAAAGAAAAGGCCATGTTGAACGTAGGTAAACTTCGTGACGAGCTTAAAGCCACGGCGGAGCAAATCAAAGGAAAAGCGTTCACTATGACGGCATTATCTCGTGATGGTAAATTATATGGATCCATAACCCCATCCGTTATTATTGGGCAAATTAAAAAAGAATTGCCAGATTTAAAAATTAATGCAAGCGATGTTATTGTTGAAGATGGAAATATTAAATATGTAGGCACCTATGCATGCAAAGCGCAATTTACAAAAGACATATCAGCTAAATTTGATATGGTGATTGAATCGGATGAATCTCATGAACAGCCCGAGTTACTTGAAGCAATTATTGAAACAGATACGCCTACGAATGCACCCACCGATGACGTGGCCGATGATACGGTGAATCATGATAGCAATGAAATAGCCATTGAGGAGACCATATTATCAGAAGATATTCCCTCGGCCGATGAAGCTCACAATACAAATGACACGGCGATCTCTGTAGATACCCCATAATCTTCTTTGATTGACTGACCATAATACCTCATCGATTACAAGTCGCATTAAAGAGCTCCCCTCTCTTCCTGGGGTGTATCAAATGCTGGACTCTTTTGGTGCCATTATTTATGTTGGAAAAGCCAAAAATATAAAAAAACGTGTGGCATCTTACTTTACGGGAAACCGTAACTATAAAACTCAGTTACTGGTCCGTCAAATTCATACCATTGAACCCATTATTACAAAAACGGAACATGATGCGTTATTACTCGAAAATAATTTAATTAAACAGTACCAACCCAAATTCAATATTTTATTGAAAGACGATAAAACCTACCCGTATATTAAAATAACACTCAATGAACCTTTCCCCCGAATTATTGTTACCCGAAAAAAAACGAATGATGGGGCTAAATATTTTGGACCATATACATCATATGGTTCTACACGAAAATTAAAGCAAGCACTGTATACACTGTTTCCTATTCGTGACTGTAAACAACCCATTGATTTGATTAAGCACCAACCCAAATGTCTTCAATTGGATATTGGCAAATGCATTGGGCCGTGCATTTACAAAGATACAAAGTCGGCCTATGACCGACTGATTCAAGCCTGTATTCAATTTTTAGACGGTCGAAATAATGAATTGATAGTCCACCTTTCTGAAAAAATGACCCACTACGCAAAGCAAAAAGCCTATGAAAAAGCGGCCGATATTCGTGATAAAATTACGTTATTAACTGGACTTCAAGATCAACAACGCGTGGATATTGATACGGATCAGCATTATTTTTTTATTGGGTTTTCGTCAAATGCACATTACCACTATGGGGTTTGCCAGCATTATTCTAAAAAACGATTTATTTCTCAAAACGGAAAATATGCACCAATATCCATTCCTTTTCATGATTTTTTTGGCACATTTATTGACTCATTGCTTACAAGTGCTCCTCAAAAAATTAATGTAGTGATCAATAAAACACATACGATTGATCCTCTTATTTTATCGTCGCACCCCACTCAAAATATCCATATCATTCAACCCACAAAAGGTCGGTATATGGAGCGTTTGTCCATTACCGAATTAAATGCTCAGAAATCATTGATTGGCGTATCAAAAAATACCATACGGCCCATTCTCACATGCCCACTACAAACCCTAAAAAAAGATCTCGGACTCACGAGTGCCCCGGTGATTATATTTGGTTGTGATATATCTCATTATTATGGCACCCGAATTGTGAGTTCCGTGGTGGTATTTATTGATGGTAAGCCGGCCAAATCCTATTATCGTCACTTTAATATCAAAACAGTGACTGATGGCAAAAGTAATGATGTGAAATCCATGCATGAAACAGTCCTACGACTCATTGACCATTTTGACAAAAAACCCAACCTATTATTGATCGATGGCGGAAAAGGACAATTGAATGCGGCACTATCCGCATTAAAAGCCAAACATATTACAGGGATTGAATGCGTTGGATTGGCTAAAAAAAATGAAGAAATTTACACACCATGGTCAACGGCCCCCATTTGCCTGCCGTATCATCACCGAGGATTAAACTTACTCCGATTTGTCCGAGATGAAGCGCATCGTTTTGCATTAAACTTTCAACGTAAAAAACGACGCATTCAAGATTAAGCTACTATATGGATCGTTAAAAAAGATTCAAAGGCATCTAAAGTGGCCTGAATCACCTGAGGCGTATGCTCTGAAGACACAAAATTAGCCTCATATTGTGATGGAGGAATTAAAACCCCGTGGTCTTTCATAAAATGAAAATATTGCTTAAATGCTTGCATGTCGCATTGCCCAACATCGTGACAATTATGTATGGGCTGATCCGAAAAAAACACCGTAAACATGGTGCCCATTGCCGTCACTTGAATTGGGGCCCGGTACTGATCAATCATGGTTCGCATGCCCGACACAAGTGTCGTTGTGGCACGTTCAGCGAGATCATAAATTCCATGGTCTTGAATTAAGCTCATCATGGCCAACCCAGCCGTCACCGCCAAAGGATTGCCCGATAGTGTTCCGGCCTGATACACATCTCCCAATGGAGCCAAATAATCCATAATATCGGATCGGCCACCATAGGCGGCACAGGGTAATCCACCACCAATTACTTTCCCCATGCATGTGATATCTGGAACAATAGCGTACGCCCCCTGGGCCCCATGCTTTCCAGCACGAAATCCGGTCATTACTTCATCAAAAATAAGCAATGCCCCATGGGCCTGCGTCAATGACCGACACGCTGACAAAAACGCTTCAGTTGC
>JBMTIN010000118.1:0-4054 GCA_049437345.1 Candidatus Marinamargulisbacteria bacterium | reverse complement strand
TGGTTCATGTTACAGAACCTTTTTATTCATCACCAATTCCGGTCCCTTATCCTTTAAATTACTGGTTGAGTATTGTTGTCTTTTTAATTCCAGTGATGATATTTTACCCAAAATTTTGTCGAAAAGTGATGATTTTGATGGGGATTATAGGAGGAATAATAGTGGTTTGCTTATTTCAGCGGATCCTGGTGGTTGCCATTGACGTGGGGCAAGGAGATGCCACATTAATTGTGGATGGATTTAAATCAGTATTAATTGATACCGGTGGACGGTATCGTGGCGAGTCTATTGCTCAAACACATATTTTACCGGTATTGAATTATTACGGTATTCGAACATTGGATGCGATGATTTTAACCCATCATGATTTGGATCATATTGGGGGTGCCGCGGATGTATATCGCCGTGGTGTTGTGAATACATATTCGTCCAAACCATTAAATTTAAGTAATATGATTGTAGTGGATGTTCCTCAACGATTGGTATTGCCCCGTGGCTGGCTGGATATTACGCCCATGGCACCCATTATGTCGGCATTCAGTTCTAATAATCAGTCGGTGCTTGTGTCCGTTTATTTGAAGGGGTACTCGTTCTTAATTACCGGCGATATTGATGAAACGGCTGAATTGGCATTTATTCAGGCCCACCACCCCTCAGTTCATACGGTATATAAGTTAGGGCATCACGGCAGTCAGTCATCAACTTCTTCGGAATTATTAAATACGTTACAGCCAACAATGGCTTGGAATAGTGCCGGACGTGATAACCGACACGGCCATCCTCATACGTCGGTTATTTCACGGCTCAATGATCGGGGAATCCCATGGCTAGCGACAGATACTCACGGTGCCATTTACTTTAAGATTCAGGCAACGACACTCACGGTATCCTCTGAATTGGGCCATGAACGATGGGAAATTCCATCAAATTTATAAGTGTTTGTGTTCACCATCACAGTAGGGGAATGTTTTGGCATGTTTGCACAGGCATAAACTCAAGGATTTGGGGGATTTTAATCGAATGGTTTTGGGCTGAAAATGGGTCCCTTGATGAGATCCATCACAAAATGGTTGGTCCTTTGAATGGCCACAACTGCAAATATCATAGTGTCCCGGATCTAAATTTTTAGTGATGCTTTTTTTTTTGTATATATGCGGTTTATCCATAGTATTAGTTTAGGCTATTTTAGCGGATAAGTGGAGGCGTTGCCAATTAGTGGGGTTTTTTTTCAGAAAACAAAATGGCATGGAGGGGCTTTGCGTATAGGGCTCCTGTAATTCCCCACTTTAAAGGCAATGGCCATAATAATTGGGCGTTTTTTAAATACCCATTATTTTTATTAAGATTTAAAACAGATCTCAATCGACTCGATTCAATGGGGAGTATGGCGCAGCCGCCAATAAAAAAGGAGAACGCACCGGCGGCCGACTTTTCATGCCAGCGAGCTTCCTTGTGTGTGCATGTATAAAATGTGCCGGTTGAAACAAATGAAAACATGACATTTCGACTAATATTTTGGATGGACCCTTTTGTAAGTTGGTTGACTCGAAGTTCACGAATTGTTTGAAGTGTTGATTTTGATGTGACTTGCAAGTGATTTTTAACAACCTCCATAGGGTTTAGAACCATGGCCTCAACCGCTCCGGTTGCCGCGCCAGATAACGCGGCATTCAGTGCTTTTGAATCTGTTTTTGCGACATTTTGAGTATTATTAAATAAGTGAAGCGTGACACTGGACTTTAAAAATCGTTGAAGGATAAGGGCCCCCGCACCCGAAAATAAATGCTTGGGCTTGCTCTGAGCCAAGTTATTGGTGGCTAAAACCTCCAATGGATAAATAGCCACTTTGCAAGCGCTTAATTGACATGCGGACCAATTGATTTGATTTTGTGATAAACTCATGAAACTGGATTCAATATTATCAGATAGTTAATATTTTGATGAGTCCTTCTTTAAATTGGGCGATAGAGTCCTTTTTTGATATGATGGGTCAAGTATGACAACATTTAAAATTTCCGATCATCATATTCAATCTCGTTTACTATTGGGCACCGGAAAGTTTCGTTCGGATCAAGTGATGAAAGCGGCCATTGAAGCCAGCGGGAGCAATATTATTACGGCCGCATTGCGTCGCGTGGATTTGGCCAATCCCGATGATGTTTTTTTAACAGTGATTGATCCAAAAAAATATATTTTTTTAACAAATACCTCGGGGGCTAGAACGGCCGATGAAGCCGTGCGTTTGGCACGTTTAGGGGCCTCTCAGTCCAATTGGGTAAAACTGGAATTAACGCCGGAGCCTCATCATTTATTGCCGGATCCCATTGAAACTTTAAAAGCGGCTGAAATACTAGTGAAAGAGGGAATGATTGTTTTACCCTATGTGAATGCCGATCCTATTTTATGCAAACGGTTAGCCGACGTTGGGTGCCAAGCGGTGATGCCTTTGGGAGCGCCGATTGGGACCAATCAGGGACTGACGACCAAGTTGCAATTGCGCATTATTATTGAGCAGGCCACCGTTCCTGTCATTATTGATGCTGGACTAGGGGCCCCATCACATGCGGCTGAAGCCATGGAAATGGGTGCGGATGCTGTACTTGTGAATACCGCGATTGCCACGGCCAATGACCCCGTCGCGATGGCCACCGCATTTGCCATGGCTGTTCAATCGGGACGCATGGCTTACGAGGCGGGTGTTCCAGTTCCAACATCCGCGCCATTGGCCTCATCACCCTTAACAGGCTTTATTGATTAATGTATTCACAGGTATTTTCATTTCAAGAAACATGTGACAAGTACCATACCTTAAAAAATACTTCGGTGAAGGGCATGCCCCTTGAGGCCTTGATTCAAACGCCTTACGCTTTATTTGGAGATTTAGATAATGATCAATTGGAGATGTTGGCGCAACGAGCCCAAGCCATTACGCGACAACGGTTTGGTCATGTTATGCGTTTTTTTATTCCGCTATATTTATCCAATGAATGTTTTAATCACTGTACCTATTGCGGGTTTAGTTATGAGCGGAAGATTGATCGCTACACATTAAGTGAGGCTGAGGTCGATATGAATATAGATATTTTAGTCAAACGTGGATTTCAACATGTGTTACTGTTGACCGGAGAAGCTTCGAAAACCGTTGAAATGACCTATTTTAAGCGCATATTGCCACGCATTCGTTCACGGGTGGCTCAATTGGGAATGGAGGTGCAACCATTAAGTACCGCCGATTACCGAACGTTAATTGATTTGGGGTTGGATGCCGTGACGGTGTATCAGGAAACGTATCATAAGGATCGATACTTAATGCATCATTTATCTGGAAAAAAACGGCGGTTTGATTATCGGTTAGATGCCGCTGATCGTGCATGTGAAGCCGGTATTTTTCGTTTAAATATGGGGGCCTTATTGGGGTTATCTGATTGGCAATATGAGGCGATTGCCTTGGTCGATCACCTACAGTATTTGTCAAAACATTACTGGAAAACTCATTGGGCAATTTCGTTTCCGCGCATTACATCTATTTTTGATGCCACACGAGATCTAAAACCCGTATCGGATCGTGTTTTAGTTCAACTAGTCTGCGCATTTCGTTGCTTGTTTCCAGATATTGGTATTACGTTATCGACCCGAGAAAAAGCTGTTCTTCGCGATGGTCTAATAACATTAGGTATTACAGATATGAGTGCCGAATCACAAACATCACCTGGTGCATATTCTGGGGTCAATGCCGAGCCTCAATTTGCCACTTCAGATCATCGATCATTAAATGATATTTGTAAAACCATAAAGAAAAAAGGATTGGATCCTATTCTCAAAGATTGGGATCGAACGTATACTTGTTCGATCCCAATTTCCCCCGATTAATGCGGGGGCTCATTTTGTCCCAACTTTTTCCCTTACTCCCAAATAGCAGCTCAATAAGAGCTACTTTTCTAGTATGCATTTTTTATTTTTCAAATACAATTTTTATTTATTTTTTATTTTATTTAGAAGGACTTACATAATAAATATCATTATTTTGCAAGACTTTTTCAAGTGTGCCATCATG
>JBMTIN010000117.1:0-4099 GCA_049437345.1 Candidatus Marinamargulisbacteria bacterium | reverse complement strand
GACAAGGGGTTAATAAGTAACCAGCCGTTGCCGATTACTCCGTCGTTTATTGTGTGAGAACCATTTAGCATAAGTATACCGTACGATACGTACACCATGGATACGGCGATGAAGGATACGTACTTTAATGATTACGAATCGTCGGAGTTTACAGAGGTAAACAAGGCCGCATTGGAGCGGTTTAATAAAGATGATATTCTGCAATTACGCGCAGATATAGGGGGGGTGGAGGTGTCGGATACAATCAAAGATAAGATTAACGCCGAAGGCTACAAAACAGAGCTGTATACAAGAGACGAAATAGCATTGTTAAAAGCCGCCATGAGTCGTCATTCCAAAGAAACCATACGCAATCTGGGAGAGAAAGTAGCCGAGATTAATCAGTATGTATTTAATCACTTTAAATACGAAGGAAAACAGAGTAATTTGAAAGATTTACCGAAATGGATGGATTTTCAGGCACCGAATATAAAGGAAAAAAGATCAGGGAAGTTGTCCGGCACACCAAGTGATCAGGATGTTGGAGATCAGCAGCGGTGGCAGTTGCAGATAATTGGGTATGATGGGTTTGGTGGAAAAGGAACTCAGCAGGTGACTTTGGCAAAGAATACCCGGCCAATATTGGTGAATCCATTGGTAAGTCCCGAGGTATTATTGGCGGGTCAGACACTTAATTACGTGATTCCAAATAATGCCTTTAGTGACAACGATGGGGATGCCTTAAGTTACAGTGCCACATATAATGGTGGGGCCTTACCCAGTTGGCTGACATTTGATAAAAATACGCGTGTATTGAGTGGTGCATCAAATGTGGGTGGCCAATGGGTCATTGATATAACCGCGAATGATGGCAAGGGCGGTGTAGTGTCTGGGCAAATAACGGTTCAGGTTGCCCAGAGTAATATCGCCCCAATTATAATAAATTCACTTGTAAACCCCGCCATTATTGAAACGGGAAGTATGTTTAGTTATACCGTGCCCCTCAATACCTTTTTTGATCCGGATGGCGATTCCTTAACATACCGTGCCACATATAATGATGGGCCATTGCCCAGTTGGTTGAGTTTTAATGCCGATACCCGAACCTTTAGTGGTGCGCCTATTGGCACAAACGAATGGGAAATAAAGGTGATTGCCGAGGATGGCAAGGGCGGAAGTATTTCGGACACGGTATTATTTCGATCAAATAATGTGCCATTACTTATTCATTCCATGGTAGATCCTCCCATTATTACAACTGGCAACGCATTCAATTATACTGTACCATCAAATACCTTTTTTGATCCGGATGGCGATTCCTTAACATACCGTGCCACATATAATGATGGGCCGTTGCCCAGTTGGTTGACTTTTAATGCCGATACCCGAACCTTCAGTGGTACTCCAACAACGACCGGTGATTGGGAAATTAAGGTATACGCCGAAGATACAAAAGGTGCCAAAGTTTCTGATACTATACTTATACGTTCAAATAATATCCCCATGGTTCAACAAGCGTTGACGGATCCAGGTACATTTACCACAAATCAATTATTTTCGTATACAATGCCGGCCACTACATTTTTTGATCCGGATGGGGATACATTAACTTATACAGCGACTTACAATGGCGGCGATTTGCCCAATTGGTTAAGTTTCAATGCGAATACCCGAACGCTTAGTGGGACCCCTCAAGCGGTTGGCGAGTGGCGCATTGATATAACCGCAACCGATACCAAGGGGGCCACGGTCTCAGATGCATTAAATTTACGATGTAAGGGGCTTGATCCTGTATTGGAAGCGGCATTAAATTATCGTAAAAACTACGTCAGTGAAACAGACTGGAAAGATTATTTTGGATGCACTGAAACAAATTACCCGGGCATTTCAGATAGTATTAACGATATACTAAATAGCGACTGTTTATTTACACCTGGTAAAAAAGTATATGAAACACATTTATTGTATTTTTTTCCAAGTACATGTAGTGGAAATGATGTAACAATTAGATCTCAGGCGGCATTGTGGAGCACGAATACTGGAACGATGCCGTATAGTGATCATGCAAAATTACGTGTTACTAGCTTTAGTTCACAACCAGATTATGAAGTACAATTTCAAACAGCGGATTGGAGTAACCGGAATGCGGATAATCATCAATGGGTATTGTTATATGTTGGCGACCCAAATATTGAAAATGGGGCAATTCCTGGAAGCCGACGTAAAAGTTGGTCCGATCAACAGGCGTTATTTAATAGTAAAAATGATGGGAATTATGAGATTGTAAAGCCAATAGAGCTTGTAACTGGCGTAATGATGAAATATATAAAAACGGGAGAAAAGATAATATCAGATGATCCTAGAACGTCGCTTCGAACCATTAATGAGTGGACTCGTTATGGGCATCCAGAATATCGTCTGGTCATAGGTCCGTTTGATAATGATGGCCCTTACTTTGCCGGTAATGGAAAATCTGACGATTATGCTGGTTATATAAATGGGGTTTTATATGATGATAGTTTAGGTATTGGCATATGTAGAAAACTAAATTAGCCAAAAGTTTTGATGGGAGTTTAGTGAGTGCATTTTTATGGGTGTAATAATTTATACCCATGTTAGTCGTGCAAAAAATCAGTGGGTTTAGTATACTTGTTTAATGAAAAATATTTGCGCTATTATTTTGGCTGCGGGAAAAGGATCAAGATTTGGATCAGATCGTCCCAAAGTACTTCATGAATTACATGGAAAGCCCATGGTTCATCACGTTATGTCATCTGTAAAATCATCGGGCATTTCATCGATATGTTTGGTTGTTGGGTACCAACAAGCGTTGGTTCGGGAATCGTGCCATGCATTTCAACCAATATATGCTGTACAAGAGGAGCAATTGGGCACCGGACATGCGGTGGTGTGTGGGTTAAATCAGATGATGGATTCATCATTTGAAACATGCGTTGTATTGGCTGGTGATTGTCCCTTGATTCAACCTGGTACGATTCAATCGTTGATTCAGGTTCATACCAACACTCATGCCGTAGCCTCCATATTGACCGCAACCATGCCAGACGCCGGGAGTTATGGTCGAATTATTCGGGATCAAGATCGTAATATTGTGGCCATTCGAGAAGCGGTGGACTGCACGTCCGAGGAACGAGCCATTCAAGAATTTAACAGTGGAATTTATTGTTTTAATAAGGTTGCACTGAAGGATTGTGTGACCACATTGACGGCCAATAATAATCAAAATGAATACTATTTAACCGATGTGATTGCCGCGTTTCGTAAGAATAACCAAACAGTGTCGGGGCTTTGTATTGATACTCATTGGGAAGTGAGTGGGGCCAATACACCACAAGAATTGGCGGATATGGCCGCGTTTTCAATTGAGAAGTAATTTTTTATATGAATTTGAGAGCTATTTGATAATATCAATCTCAATGTCTAAATGAGATAGTCGGCGTTGAATTTCATCGAGAATAAAGACTTCGGATTGATAGTGCCCCAATAAAAACAGACCCTTTTTTTGTTGCCGTAAGTATTGAATCTCATGGTATCCCAATTCACCCGTGATATAAAAATCAATGGGGTGATTTACAATGTCGTTAACGAAACTTTTCCCACTGCCTCCTAAAAAGGCGATGGACTGAATGGATAGATTATCGGGCACAATTTTGGCAATGACGGGCACGCAATGTTCAATATCGGTAATGTCTATGGGGGAGGCCATGTGAACCACTTTTCCATAGCCATCACGTAGATCAGTTGTGCTTAAGATATCCAGTGAATATTGTCGGAGTAAGTGATCTGAGACACCGTCCGGTGCCCGGTCCAAGTTGGTATGACTAACATAAAGGCCGGTATCACGGCGTATAAGCTCTCGAATGACGTTGTGCGTCCAATCGGTGTGTCCAATGGTTTTTAATGGGGTGAATAATAATGGGTGATGTGAAATAATCATATCATAATTATGCTGAGATAAAATATCCCAAGTATCTAGATTGAGCTCAAGCACAACTGCGATTCGGGAAATATCACGGTGTGTATCCAGTTGTAGCCCTACATTGTCCCATGATTCCGCGCGGTCCTCGGGTGCCCATTGATGCATTATTGTTAAGAGATC
>JBMTIN010000116.1:0-4142 GCA_049437345.1 Candidatus Marinamargulisbacteria bacterium | reverse complement strand
CCCCATTCAAACAACTCCCCGCCAATGTGGGAGAAAATGGCATTACCACTTATACCGATTTATTTGACTACTTAACCACGGCATTAAGCACCCCATGACCCTACTCATTTTACCGATGATTGCCTGCTTGGCATTGGTATGGATTCATATATTATTTGGTCAACATGTCATTCGTCGTGGCATTATTTTTATTGATTTGGCATTGGCTCAGTGGGCGGCACTCGGATACTTAATTGGGCATATTTTGCATATTGAATCCCCGGCACTCCTGTTTACCACCGCATTTTTATTCAGTGGATTGGCGGGAATTATTTTAACAGGATTGCGGCCCTTTTTTTCAGGACAAAACAAACAAGAAGCCTTAATTGGTGTCATGTACATTATGGGCAACACAATGGCCACGGCTATCATTGCTACACAGGGGCTTGAGGGCCATCATTTAAGTGAAATGCTGGCCGGCCATATATTATTTGTATCCTCTCAAACTATTGCCTTTAGTATCATGATTTACGCTATATGCGCTTTTTTACTGCGCATTATCTATCAAAATGTGGCCACATCATCGCGTGCATTTGATATTTTATTTTATGGTTTGTTTGGGTTGGTCGTGACATCATCTGTAAAAATGGTGGGCGTATTACTGGTATTTTCATATTTGGTGATTCCGTTACTGACCACTGGATTGTTTACTCAAAGAGACCATCCTCAAAAAATAGCCGCGTGGGCGATCGGTATGGCCGGATCCGGTAGCGGACTGCTACTGTCATTATTCACAGATATTCCCGCCAGCTACAGTATTATTTTAACCCTCGGCATATTATTACTCATAGGAATTATCTTTCGAAAATGGTTGGTATAACCGTTTATTTCTTTTAATATAATCAGATGATTCACATTCTATGGTTCATATTATCGTTTATTGGATTATGCAAAGCCGCCGATTACTTCGTGGATTCGGCCCATGCCTTGGCGTTGCATCTGCGATTCCCACCGGTACTCATCGGAGCCACAATAGTGGCCTTTGGCACCTCAGCGCCCGAACTTTTTGTTACCGGTTTTGGGGCATATCTTCGCCAACCCGATGTTATTTATGGCAATATTTTAGGCAGTAATATCGCCAACATATTGTTAATTCTAGGCATAGCCATGGCCATGGCCCCATTATCGTTTTCTCGAGGGGTTCAACAACAGGCACGGGTTAACCTAATTGTGACCATTGGTTATGCATGCATCCTTCTTATGGTGCCTGTTAATCGCCCCATCGCCATAATTTTATTGGGTCTATTTTTTGTGTATCAAATGTATCAAATCAATACGACACCAAGCACGGTAGATGACCCACCATCGTCGTCCAAAGGACGGGCAACACAATTATTTTTTATCTCATTGATTGGTTTAATTATCAGCTCAAAAATATTGGTCATGGAAGTTGAAATTATGGCCAATTTACTGGGTGTATCCACCGCATTTGTATCGTTGTTCGCCGTGGCCTTTGGCACATCATTGCCAGAACTTATGACCACCATCAAGTTTATTCAACGAGGCCACACAGATATTGTTATTGGGAATGTTTTTGGCTCCAATTTATTTAACTTAGCGTTTGTATTGCCGGCGGCGTGGTGTGTTCGTCCCCTCCCATTTATTACTCATTATGCCACTGAATGCGGACTTATCGTGGCGTTAACAACAACAATACTTATTGGTACTATCGCCCAAAAACAATCGCAGCGATGGATGGGGTGGATATTCCTAAGTGGTTATATTATTTACATTGGACTCACCTATACAATGACATAAAAAAGTCACGCATACTATGAAAATACCAACATATTAGGTACACTAAGTAATGTTCTATTTTTGAATAGAAACATTTTGCTTGGAGGATGATTGTATGGGCTTAATGTCAAATAAAAAAGGAATCATTTTTGGTGTCAGTAATAAACGAGGCATTGGCTATGCCATTGCACAAAAGTTACACGCTGAAGGGGCCGATATTGCATTTACTTATGCCGGTGAAATTATGAAAGACCGAGTCACACCATTGGCCGAAGCCATGAATGCCAAACTTATTAGCAATTGTGATGTTACTTCGGACGATGATATTGCTCGTGTAAAAGACGAATTTGTGGCTATTTATGGCCGTTGTGACTTTATTATTCATGCTGTAGCCTTTGCTAACCGAGAAGACTTAGAAGGTGATTTTTCAAATGTATCTCGTCACGGCTGGAATACGGCCATGGATGTTAGTGCCTATTCATTTGTGGCCATTGCCAATCAATTCAAACCCCATTTAAACCATAATGCATCACTCATTGCTTTATCTTATTTGGGTGGAGAACGATCGGTGCCCAACTACAATGTGATGGGTGTCGCAAAAGCGGCATTAGAGGCCAGCATGCGTTATTTAGCATCTGAATTTGGCGAAATTGGAGCACGCGTAAATGCTATTTCAGCTGGACCGGTAAAAACACTGGCGGCGAAGGGCATTACGGGATTTGATATCTTATTAAAAGTCAATGCCGCACGATCCCCCATGAAACGCAATGTTACCTTGGCCGAAGTTGGTAATGCTGGCTTATACTTATGTAGTGAGTTATCGTCTGGCGTAACGGGAGAAACCCATCATGTGGATTGTGGGTATCATTCCATTGCGACGAGTCGTGAAGATGCAAAAATTATTGGCATCCAAGCCTAACTTCGTTTTTGCTTATTTTTTTAATTTAATTGCAAGTTCATCGCCCATTCGACTTTATTTTCGATTGTTAGCGGGAATTTTCCTAATTCATTTTGGGTCATTATTAATTCAATGCGCTGATTTAACCGTATTGAGTAATATCTCACCCTCAGTCAACCATTGGGGGCTTTTTAAGTGGCTGCCTTGGGCAAATGCCCATATCATTTTATGGGCATCATTCATCCCCGCTACGTTACTCTTAGGGTTAATCGCACCGTTTTGGTCATTATTGGCGTGCAGTTATGTAGCTTATTCATTGCTTGCGTATTTCCCCATATTCTTGTCATATCAATGGGACATGCTACTGATTGAGGTGGGTATTTGCTCACTTTTTTTTGTATCACCATTCAGATTATATTTTACAAAGAATGCTCCGTCGTCAGTACACATGGCACAATTTTTACCCTTAATCTTTGTCATAATTCGACTCTTTTTTCATTCAGGACTGGTTAAACTTGGCAGTCATGACCCGTATTGGATGTCTCTGGAAGCGCTTGGAATTCATCTGTATTCTCAACCCATGCCCCACTATATGGCTAAAATCTGTCATTATTTTATACTGAAATGGAATATGGGCCCAACCCTGGTGTATCTGATGTTTGTTATGGAACTCATTATACCATTTGGATTATTATTTCATCGGTATCGTCAATCGGCGGCATGGTTGTTGATTCTATTTCAAGTCAGTATTATTTTAACGGGTAATTTTGGGTATTTTAATTATTTGGTAATGGTACCACTTATTTTATTGACGCAATTAACCCCGTCCGCCACACCCGCCCCCATATCGTGGCGATGGCCATCGTGGGGAATTGGCGCCGTAGTTATTATATTCATGATTAATGGCATGAGCACACTTATCGTCCCAAAAAAGCCGGTCCCCATACGAGTGCCAGGGCTTCGGCCATTATGGCAACCATATGGTCTGTTTCAAAATATCACCACTCAACAAACACGTTTCACAGTGGCTGTATCCGATGATCTCAATACCTGGGTCCCGATTCCCCTTCGCTATTTTGATCAAGAGGGCTTCCCCTCCCTGACCGTAGTTCAGCCTTATTTACCACGGATTCGATGGCAGTTATGGTTTCGATTTTTAATGCCCATCCAATATGAGCCCCATTGGTACCGTCAATTTTTATATTTAATAGCTCAAAATAAACATCCGTTTACATCTATTATTCATCATCAACCTCGAAAAGCCTATCGGTTTTTACGCACTTGCCACCAACCCATTGCATTCGCCATTAATCGTTCTTATGCACCGTTGCCCAATTGGGTCACTCTTGCCCCACCGAATTGTCGAATACTCGACACTCATAAACTCCCCCATTAACCTGTGGGTAAAAAATAATCAAAACCCATTGAATGAAACGTTGTATAAAAAAAATGGTGATTCGCTACCAGA
>JBMTIN010000115.1:0-4147 GCA_049437345.1 Candidatus Marinamargulisbacteria bacterium | reverse complement strand
TTGATACTGTTGCATATGGCATTTATAGAAAATCTATATTTGATACGGTTGGTTATTTTAACGAAAATCTCAAACGGCACCAAGACAACGATATGCATGATCGCATTAAAAAAGTTGGCGGAACCTTTTACCTATTTGGGCAAATGAAAGCCGATTATTATTGTCGCAGTACAATCTATTCATTAGCCAAGCAAATGTTTCAAAATGGGTATTATTTGACTCAATTATCCATTAAAAAATTACGCTTAAGGCATTTAATGCCGCTTATTTTTTATGGTGGTTTAGGAGGGGCTCTTTTATTAACTTATTTTGGAATGGCGATTAATACATTAGCGTTGCTTCAACTGGGCTGTTACTTTTTTACAATTGCTCTATTTTCAATCAAAATATCGATCAAGGATCGTCATATAAAATATGGATTTTTAACCATCGTTATTCCAATTATGCATATGACGTATGCGCTTGGCATGTTTCTTGGTTTAATTAAATCAATCTTAATCAAAATACGAGTTTTATAATTTTCGTATTAAACAAATAAATCAAATAGTACCGCTTATTTTATTATGCTAAAATAGCGTCATGACAAACCTAACCTATTGCATCATCGGCGCTGGCCGGTGGGGAAAAAACCATATTCGAACCGCCAGTGAGTTGGGCGTTCTTGCTGGTATCATTGAGTCCAATCTTGCGGCTCAAGATGCATTGAAAAAGCAGTATCCAAATGCTACCGTTCATTCGTCGTTGGATGCGCCAGGCGCATTGGCTTACGATGCCTATTCGGTGGTGGTGCCGGCGGAGCATCATTACAGTGTGGCTAAAACACTCATTGAGCACAAAAAACATGTGCTCATCGAAAAGCCAATTACAACCAATAGTAAGGAATCCAATGAGCTTGTTGAACTTGCCAAGAAAAATAACGTGGTGGTGTGCGTGGGGCATTTATTACTGTTTCATAATGCCTTTTTAAAAATGAAATCACTGATGGATGACGGTAAAATTGGCAAACTTCAGTACATGTACAGCAATCGATTGAATCTGGGCACGGTACGGACCGAAGAAAACAGTTTGTGGAGTTTTGCCCCGCATGATATTTCATTATTTCAGTATTTTACCGGGGCGTTTCCCCAGAAAGTGACCTCGACCGGGGGCGCGTTTTTGCAGCCACATATTCACGATACCACCATGACTGTGTGTGAGTACCCCGACAATGTGAAAGGGCATGTTTTTGTGTCGTGGCTCCACCCGTTTAAGGAGCATCGATTTGTGATGATGGGGTCTAAGGGAATGTTGGTTTATGAAGATTCATCGGACGATAAATCGTTATTGTTCTACGAAAAAGGGATTGATTTTGTGAATGGTGAACCCATTAAACGCGACGGGCCTACCGAAGTGATTGACTACGATAAAGCCCCCCCATTGACCGAAGAGATCACGCATTTTATGGATTGCATTGCGAATCATACCTTTGATTCACGTATTTCGGCGGCGGCCGGGTCCGATGTTCTGGAAATTTTGGAATTGGCCCAAGAATCCTTGGAATCGGGTCAAGCCGTTACGGTCAATCAATCGAATGCTATTAAACACCATGATCTTAAAAGACACTATTTTGTTCACGATACCGCGGTGGTCGATGAGCCGTGCACCATTGGTGAGAATACCAAAATTTGGCACTATTCCCACGTTCAACAAAACGCTACCATTGGTAAACACTGTATTTTGGGTCAAAATGTGAACATCGCTTGCAATGTAACGGTCGGGGATTATGTTAAAATTCAAAATAATGTATCGCTGTACGAAGGGGTGGAATTGGAAGATTACGTATTTTGTGGGCCGTCCATGGTGTTTACCAACATTAAAAACCCACGGTCAAAGTACCCCCAAGCGGAATCAAAATTTTACATTAAGACCTTGGTTAAGGAAGGGGCCACGTTTGGGGCCAATTGCACCATTGTTTGTGGCATTACCGTTGGACGGTTTGCATTTATTGGGGCCGGGGCGGTGGTTACCAAGGACGTCCCTGATTTTGCCATCATTGTTGGGAACCCGGGAGTGATTGTGGGGTGGATGTCCGAAGCGGGGACTCGATTGGATTTTAGCCACACCGATACCGTGCATTGCAAAAAAAGTGGGCGCCGTTACCAAAAAGTGGGCGATCGCGTGCTGGATCAATGCCATGTTGAATCCACAACATAAGATGTCCAACGCACAACGATCGTTACCCGGCGTGGCTTTTCGTTCCGTGCGGTATCGTGTAAAATAATCAGAATAGGAGCGTGAACCATATGTCAACTCAAACCATTAATAAAGTGCCATTGCTTGATTTGCAAGCTCAGTACGAGCCCATTAAACACGATGTGTTGCAGGCTATGACCGATGTATTTAATTCCAAGCAATTTATTCAAGGGCCCAAAGTCACGGAACTTGAAGCAATGATCACCGATTACTGTCAGGTGAAGCATGCCATTGGGGTATCGTCCGGAACGGATGCCTTGATTGTATCGCTGATGGCACTGGGCATTGGCCCTGGGGACGAAGTGATTACCACCCCGTTCACATTCTTTGCAACGGGTGGGTCCATTCATCGGGTGGGGGCAACCCCCGTATTTGTGGATATTGATCCGGTGACCTATAACCTGGACGTGACCCAGATAGAATCAAAATTAACCCAAAAGACCAAAGCCATTATGCCCGTGCATTTGTTTGGGCAAGTGGCCGATATGGCCCCCATTATGGCCCTGGCGAAGGCCCATAATTTAGCGGTGATTGAAGATGCCGCCCAAGCCATTGGGGCTAAACAAACCATCGATGGCCAGACGCATCACGCCGGGACCATGGGGACGGTGGGGTGCTTTTCGTTTTTCCCCAGCAAGAATTTGGGCTGTTGTGGTGATGGTGGGATGGTCATTACCAATGACGATGCGTTGGGTGAAAAAATACGCCTGTTCCGGACGCACGGGGCTCAAAAAAAATATTTTCATGATTTTGTGGGTGGTAATTTTCGGTTGGATCCATTGCAAGCCGCGGTATTGGCGGTTAAACTGCCCCATTTAAATAACCAACATGATGGTCGGCGTCGGAATGCGGATCATTATAACGAGGCATTAACAACTGTAACAACACCCGTTGAATCCGATAATAATTGGATGATTTATAATCAATATACCATTAGAACCCCCCGTCGAGATGCCTTGATGGATCATTTAAACGAGCACAATATTGGCAACGCTATTTATTACCCACTCCCCTTGCATTTACAAAATTGTTTTGATTATTTAGGATACTCTGCGGGCGACTTTCCAGAAGCGGAAGCCGCCGCCAAAGAGGTGGTGTCCATTCCCGTGTATTCAGAACTCACATCGGCGCAATTGGCCTATGTGGTGAACGTGATCAATCGTTTTTAATATGACCACGGTATTTATTACGGGGGGGGCCGGGTTTATTGGGTCGGGCTTGGCGGAATCATTGCTGGCTCAGGGGCATACGGTGGTCTCCTTTGATAATTTTAATGACTTTTATGACCCCAATATTAAGCGTCGCAATATCGATCGATTGGCGGGTTATGGTACATCGTTTATTAGCATTGAAGGGGACATTCGCGATGTGTCGGCGTTGAGCCAGGCTTGGACCGACCATTCACCCGATGTGATGGTGCATTTGGCCGCCATGGCCGGGGTGCGGCCATCCATCGATCACCCGGCCTTGTATTACGATGTGAATATTCAGGGGACGTTGAACGTGTTTCAGGTATGCCAGGATCGGCCCCCCAATAAAGTAATAATGGCGTCATCGTCGTCGGTGTACGGCAATAACCCCACCGTGCCTTTTTCCGAGGCTCATGCGGTGGATCGCCCCATTTCTCCGTATGCGGCGACGAAAAAAATGAACGAAATTATGGCGTATAATTTTTATCATTTGCATGGCATTCCCATCTGTTGTTGTCGGTTTTTTACCGTGTACGGGCCCCATCAACGGCCAGAAATGGCCATTCATAAGTTTACCGCCATGATTGATCAGGGGCGTGCCATTCCCATGTTCAATTTTGGTCAGTGTGAACGCGATTATACCTATATTGATGATATTGTTCATGGATTGGAACAAATTATGGCCACGGATTACGGGTACGATATTGTCAATTTGGGGGAGTCTC
>JBMTIN010000114.1:0-4160 GCA_049437345.1 Candidatus Marinamargulisbacteria bacterium | reverse complement strand
CATAATGAAAATGATTCAGTTTCAGAAGGTATGGCTAAGCAATAACTGGCGGCCAAGACCGTACGTGTGGGCTGGAATCCAACCCGATGAACGCGGGAGCCGAGTCCGAATGCATCGATTTGGTGGTGGATTTTAGTTTTGTACGCATCGCCATCCCAGGTACCCGCAATAATTAAATGGATCGCATCGGGCAGCTGCGCCAGTGCCTCAATCAAAATATGCACGCCTTTGCCTTCGGTTAATCGCCCTAAAAACCCAACGTAAACGGGGTGTTCGGGTATGCCCAATTGTTGGCACGCGATGGCTTTGGTTGGCTTGTTTTGGTATTGAGTATGGTCGATCCCATTGTAAATTGTTTTTAATGAGAGTGCGACAGGCGCCGTGTGTTCCAGCGTGGTTTGGACGGCCTGCGATACGCAAATAATGGGGTGGTGGCGATGCGCGTTTAGGATGGGGATTAAATCATCGGGGCATCGATTGTCGTGCCAGTGGGTGATTAGGGGAATTTTGAGCCAATGCTGAAGCCGGATGCTTAGGTCTAAACTCAGCATGGAGTTGTTGTGAATGATAGCCACTGAATAGGGCCTTAAAAAGCGTGCCAGGCGGTACTTAAACACCACCCACTCAATCCAAGAAAACTTAAAGAAATGGTGCGGCCATCGGGATACAAATGTGGGGATGTTCATGGTCACCAATGCCTGGTGCAGTGCGCCGGATTTAGGGACGGCGGCTATGCAATTAAATGTCGTTTTGTCCAACGCTTCAATGAGCCGAAGGGCTTGAATTTCAGCACCCCCAAGTTCGTGACTCGGCAATAGGAATAGAATGGTTTTTTTCATATCGTTGGATTTTTAGGAAATTTAACAAATATGAAATGAAAGAGTTGTAGAACAATCGTTATGCTCAAGTCATCATCTTTTTTTTGATAGAGTGCTAGTAGCCCGGGTATTCGTATAAACGTTTTATCATAATCATTACTATATAGGTCTGCTTGAACAACATCATTAGATAATTGATAAGTAGAATACAATTGATTCTTTGTAACAAGGCTTAATACATTTGGTTTATTTAATTCTTGATATAAAATAGAGAAAGCAAAATCATCAGCTGGCTTTTTATGTATTAATCGAGCTAATTGAGCAACATAGAATGGGATTAAACAATTATCCTCTACTTTAAATAAATTATGATGATTGGGAAAAATTGTTTTAAGCTGATCCAGTGTCTTGATTTGATTTAAAAATGTAGTATACCACAATTTCAATTCATAGTTTTTTCGAATTGTATTGATAGGGGTGTTTCCGCTTTCATTGAATGCATGGTATCTTAATTGAATCAACTGTTCATTTAAAACCAATAAATTACAGTGCAAGCACAATCGTGCCCATAGTTCAAAATCAGGCAAATAGCGTAATGCCATGTGATAAAAACCATGCGTTTCATAACAAGACTTTTTTATTAATACACTGGGATGCCACAAAGGGTTTCCGTGAAAAAAGAAATAATTCATAAGCGCTTCTTTTGTTTTTAAATGAAGTGTTCGTTCAAATTCATTACGATTATAGTGTATTTTCTTTCCAGTTTGATTGATTAATGAACCTGTTGTGAACACAATATCTAAGGTGTTATCTGCTTCAAAACAAGCGATTTGCCGTTCCAATTTAGTTGGATTCCAAACATCATCAGAGTTTATAATTGCGATATAATCATAAGTTGACTGGTTATAGCAACGTTTTGTGGCAGCCACGGCCCCAATATTAGAAGCAAGCAATTCATAGTGTATGCGGGAGTCCTTTTTTGCATACTCTTTGATAACGTCTCCGGACCCGTCGGTGGATCCATCGTCAACAATAATGAATTCAAAGTGGCAATACGTTTGATTTAAAACAGATTCAATTGCATCGGCTATCCACGCTTTATGATTATAGGAAGCCATTAAAACAGAAATGTTGATTCTCGGTTTTTTCATGAGCACATTTAAGTTAGGTAGTCTAGTAATTTGTATTTGTACCATAGCAGTTTTCGATGGCAAAACAATGCGTTCCAAGGCTTTTTACTCGTTGCATAATGCACTTGTATTGGTTGATACAAAGCTTCTTTAATCTCGGTTTTTGTATTGTATTTGTCTCCAATGACTGGATAAAGGCCAAGTCGCAATAAATAGTAGCGTATCCATGAGCCCGAACAATTTAAATCGAGTTGCTTACGAATTAAGATTCGATACATATACGTACAAAACATAAATTTAAGCGGTAGATATAAAATTTTTTCACGAATTATTGATAAATTTAGCACATCTTGTTCTGGTTGGGTAATTACAGTGTGGTATTTTTCTAGTGTTAAATCAAATGATTTTTCAAGACTATTTTTTCGAAATGCATCTAAGTTAATAACTAAGAACCCGCCGCCAATGCCCCCAATTAATCGGTTTTTTATTTCGGGTGAGTATGGCCCATTATTTATATAGTCATCAATAAGCTCTAGTGAGCGGACACCGGCAATATAGTGCTGACTTAAATCATAATCCGTAAACGCTTTCGAGATGTCGCCGGTAAATACAACATCGACATCTGAGCAAATTAGCGTGTTGTATTGAGTAAAAATTGAAGATAGATATAATTTTATGTAGACGTCTTTAGCGTAGTGGCTTTGAGATGTCTGATCCCATATACGAAAAGCATTAACGTCGACTTCGCTGAAATCAATGTGTGCGTTTCTGAATTTATGGGCTGTTTTTTTTAATTCTTGGATTGATTTTGAAGATAGGCTATTTTTCGAGTATAAAATATGTACTGCATAATTATAAGCAGTGTTGGCATTTTTGAGCATGGAAAAAATAGCAACTTTAGCCGGTGTTAGGTAGGCGTCATTAAACATAAAGCAAATAGGAATAACGATAGGCGGATTTTGAGTCGTCATAGTTGTGCAATTATATCGCAAATTGAGCGAATTTTTTTGCAATTATTTTTGGATAATTCACCATAAAAAGGTAAGCAAAGAACGGAATCGGCAATGCGGTGGGCGTTGATTAAATTATGTTTATTTGAGGATTCCAATGATTGGTAGCATTGAAAATCACTGCATAATGGATAAAAATATTTTCGTGAGTAAATATTATGCTTTAACAGTAGGTTGTATAATGAGTCTCGTTTGTTGTCGCCGCATAATATGGGAAAATATTGAAATGAGTGCGTGGTATTTTCGGGTATTTTGGGAATAGTTATCCAATTTAAGCAACTCAGTTGTTTGTTATATTCTTCAGCGATTTGGTGTCGTTTAGTTTGCTCTTCGTTTACTATCTTTAGTGTTTCAATACCCCAGGCACACTGAAATTCATTTAATTTTCCGTTAATTCCTACTGCATCAATGTAGTCTTTGTTTTTTATTCCATCGATAATGCCACGCTTTAAACTAGTTTTTTTTATGCCAAAATTTCTTAAGGCATATATTTTTTCATGAAGCGCACTATTGTTATACACGAGTGCTCCGCCTTCTATGCAGTTAAAGAGTTTTGTGGCATGAAAAGACAGCATTGTAATGTCGCCAAAATTTGTGATGGGTTGATCATTAATCGTTGTGCCAAAAGCGTGTGCAGCGTCGTAAATAACGCGTAGGTTGTGTTTTTTCGCAATTCGATCAATTTCAACAACGTTGCAAGGGAAGCCATACACATGAACCGGGATAATAGCCGAGGTGTTGGGTGTAATTGCCCGCTCAATGGATTTGGGGCAAAGAGTCATGGTGCTTGTGTCAATATCGGCAAATACAGGCGTTAAGTTATTCCAGGCAATAGCATGAGGTGTTGCTGCGAATGTGAATGGGGTTGTGATGACCTCTGAATTTTTGGGCAGGTCCAGGGCTTTTAGTGCGGTAATTAGAGCAATTGTTCCGTTGTTAAATACAGAAATGTTGCGTACGTTTAAAAATTGTCTCAGTTTTTTTTCAAACTTTTTGTGATAGGGTCCCATATTGGTTAACCAGGTAGAGTCAATAATAGTTGAAATAGCGCTCAGTATTCGATCTTTATTGGGATGAATGGGCTTTGTAACTAAAATTGGCGGGTCAAATGGCTTCATTGGATTGTTGATTCCACGTATCTAGAAATGGTTGTTCAAGGGATAAAAGGGCTTGGCTGCGAGTGTTGATTTTTTTTGCGGGTG
>JBMTIN010000113.1:0-4170 GCA_049437345.1 Candidatus Marinamargulisbacteria bacterium | reverse complement strand
AAAATCCGGGGATACGAATGCGCCCCTTCCTTGGCTAACCGGTACTCATGATCCACGGTCTGATCAAAAGGAACACCCAATGCAATCAACCGTTCAATCAACGAATGCGCTCCGGCACAAATGGTTTGAACCACGGACACGTCACACAATCCGTCCCCGGCCATCAGCGTATCGGTCACGTGTGCCTCGATAGAGTCTTCGGGAGACCATGCCGCAGCCACCCCACCTTGAGCATACGATGATGACGTATCCGCTGTTGTGCCTTTGTGCACAATAACCACTGATTTACCCTTTAAAACCAACTCATATGCACACATTAATCCAGCAAGTCCGGCACCAATAATGATGGCATCCGTTTGTTTTGACATGCCACCATTATACCCCTGAGATGTCAAATATTTCCATATAGACAACCCGTTCTAAATTTCATATTGTAATAATACATTTTAAGAATAATAAGGATGCCCCATGATAAAAACCATCGTATTTGATATTGGCAATGTTTTATTTGGTTATGAACCTCGTTATATACTAAATCAACTACTCCCTGAAAACCCATTTCATGACGACTACCTAACCCATTTCATTCATGCACCGGTTTGGCAAGACATGGACCGTGGGATTATCGATGAATCGGCCTTGGCGGACATGTTAGAACCCTTCATTAAGGACCCTCACTTAGCAGAAAATCTCGACCTTATTGTGAATCATTTTATTTATCACCTGAACCCAATCTTAGGATCACGAGAACTATTCCTGCAACTTAAAGCACGCTACCCCGTATATTTGTTATCAAATTTTCAAGCCGTCCCCTTTTCAAAATTACGTGAAATACACCCATTTTTATATCAAGCCAATGGGGCCATTGTATCGGCACATCATCATGAAATGAAACCAGAGCCAGCAATTTATAATCGATTATTAAAGAAATACGCCCTGATACCAAATGAAACCGTATTTATTGATGACCTACCCGACAACATCGCCGCCGCCAAGGCCCAAGGCATGCACGGCATTGTATTTACATCCCCGGAGCAAACCAAAGACGAACTCGTTACATTGGGCGTTACCGTCCTCCATGACTAGCGAACCTGATATTTTTTTTGAATATAATCGTCTAAAATATGAATGAACTGCTCGGTAATATCATCGCCTCGCAATGTGGTCGCTAGTTTGCCATCAATATACACGGGGGCGGTTGGGGCTTCCCTCATACCAGGTAAACTAATACCAATATTGGCGTATTTACTTTCCCCAGGCCCATTAACAACACATCCCATCACGGCAATTTTCAATGCTTCAACACCGGGAAACTTGGGACGCCATTCGTTAATTTTATCGGTAATATGCTGATTCACATCTTTGGCAAGATGTATAAAATAGTCTGAATCTGTTCGACCACAGCCCGGACAACTGGTCACCGTGGGTTTAAAAAAACGAAATCCCATGGTCTGCAACAAACTGGTGCAGACATCAACTTCTCGTGAACGTGGCAATCCGGGCTCGGGTGTTAATGATACACGAAGCGTATCCCCAATTCCCTGTTGCAATAAAATAGCCAATGCCGCCGATGAACAAGCAATGCCCTTAATCCCCGTCCCCGCTTCGGTCAACCCTAAGTGAATGGGAACATCAATGATGGATGCCACCCGTTGATACGCGGCCAACATATCTTGTATCTCAGACATTTTTACACTGACCACCAACTTTGTTTTATCTAATCCCAAACTCAATGCAGCATCCACACTGCGCTTTGCCGATTCAATCATGGTATCAATCATAATGTGGTTAAACGCTTTTGGATGCGCCTGTTTAGCATTCATGGTCATATGATCATCCAATAATGCCGAATCAATGGACCCCCAATTCACCCCAATACGCACCGGTCGATCGTGGGCTATGGCCACCTTAATCATGGTGGCAAAATTATCGTCACGCTTATCACCTTTCCCCACATTTCCGGGATTAATTCGATATTTGGCCAACGCATCGGCCGCCGCCGGGCATTTGGTTAACAGCGTGTGCCCATTATAATGAAAATCACCAATAATGGGGGTATCATAGCCCTGATCACGTAATTGATGAACAATATCAGGTACCGCCTTGGCCGCGGTCAAATCATTGACTGTAATACGAACATATTCCGATCCCGCATCGGCCAATTGTTTAATCTGATGAACTGTTTCAGAGACCTTCGCCGTTACCGTATTGGTCATGGACTGAATTCGAATGGGGTGATCTGATCCCATGGGAATGTTCCCAATCGTAACTGTACTTGTTTTCCGTCGTTTAATATGAGTCATGGTTATTTAATACCTCGTTTAATAGAATACAACGCCGTTATTTTAAACACAATACGAGCCTATGTCTGAGCGTATATGGCATGCCCATCAGCGGCCACCCGTGTTCGAAATACAATAAATGATACTCCCGCCGATACCGCACGATAATATGCCTGGGCATACGCCGGATCAATATGTTCAGCGGGTTGCACGGATACAATATCGGATCGCTGCACACAATACACCACCGCCGCACGATGCCCTTGCTGAATCATCGCTATTAACGACTCTAAATGATGCGTGGCACGTTTGGATACCGCATCGGGAAAAAACCCTTGCCCACGATCCAGATAACTCACGGACTTCACTTCAACAAATATCTTTCCGTGAGGTCCAGAATGCAAAAAATCGATGCGTCGCCCTTCGCTATATGAGACTTCTTTTTGCCATAATAATGGGTCTAATTCTGAAAATAATAGGCCTTGCTGTATACCAGAAAATATCAGCTTATTGGCCAAGCTGGGATTCACTCCCACCCACACGCCCCTGTGATTCACTAAGTCCAATCGATACGGATACCGTCGTTTACCTTCTCCCAAATGACTCAAACGAACCAAAGACCCTGGCTCTGAGCACCCTAACATTCGACCAGGGTTCGGACAATACGCCGTTATTTTTTCCCCCGAGGGCAACTGAACATCGGCTAAAAATCGCTTGTATCGTTTGATTAAACGCCCCGTGGCATAAGGTTGATGTAAATCCCATAATTTTATCATTGAAGCGTCCGCCGATACTGCGTGGGGGTTTGCCCCGTATGTGCTTTAAAAAATCGTGAAAAATGAGTGGGATTACTAAACCCTAATTTGGCGGAGATAACCTTAAGTGTCATATTATGATGAGTTAAACATTGCTTGGCCACCGTCACTTGCTTTTTATGGATCCAATAACTGGCCGGATAACCCGTTGATTTTTTAACCACATCATTCAAGTAAGTGGTTGAAACATGCAATGCTTTGGCATACATTTTTACCAGTCGAAAGGGGTATTTCTGATGATCAATTAACATATTAAATTCCATAACAAGATCATGCGTTATTTGAATCTGACTCGTTTTAAACTGACGAAATTTTCGCTGCAACTTAATTAATAAGACGGTTAATAATCCCGATAACAATGTATATTGCATCGCTCCCGGATGATCCAATTCATATTGAATATCCACCATTTGTTTAATTAATGAATCCACCTCGTCCAACACCACGGGGCCTTGACAATGAAATGACTGAAAGAAATCAAAGGTCCTTAGCTCTGTTCGTTCATTCAACATAACGTCGTGTTTATCGAAGGCAATAAAATAAAATAAGGCGCCAGGATCCGGAGAAAACTCATGCATTTGCCCAGGCCGCAAAAAATAGACCTGACAAGGCATCACCGCATGAATATCAAAATCAACCCAGTGCGATCCAGTGCCTTGTTTAATGAATAATATCTCATAATGATCGTGCTGATGAATCCCTTTACGGGGATGATGCCGAGCATCGGAAGCACGCATACGTATCGGGGTAGTCACAACTGATTAGCTTAGCGATTTTTTTGCAGCGATGCAACATTCATAAACTCTCCAATTAACCTATGGATAAAAAATCATCAAAACTCATTGACTCAAAATTGGTATTAAAAAAACGATTTTAGCGACCCAAACCATTAAAATTGATTCCCACATGTTTTACAACAGTATCGCTGAATCGTTTGATAATCGGATGTACGTTTAAACACACCATGTTTTTGGGCGTTATTCATGCGACAACATGGATTCTCCCCCTAGAATAATCATAAAAAGACCTCTGCATAACTCTGGCATAAATTGATAAAATAAAAGAATCCGAAA
>JBMTIN010000112.1:0-4186 GCA_049437345.1 Candidatus Marinamargulisbacteria bacterium | reverse complement strand
CTCAATTTCACGACTTTTCTGCTTGTTTTTAAACTGCGTCAGCAGGGCCTATTTATCGTCATCATAGGGAGACGAAATACCAATCCCTAATAAGATGTAGTGAATGATTAATCGAATCAACGTCATCAATTTATGGTAACAGCTGACATTTTAATTGACAAAATAAATATCAAAAGTTGTTTTTTTGGTAGTCCCACGGGGAATCGAACCCCGGTTGCCAGGATGAAAACCTGATGTCCTAACCACTAGACGATGGGACCAAGAATTTAATAATATAATAGTAATAATTCCCCCCCATTTTGTCTACCCCTATTTCGATATTTTATCGAGAATAATCCAACGCTCACCAGAATGAAACTCATCTGTCTCTTTGGCCGGCAATAAGGCATTTGCCGAAGATACACCTAAAATAGGTGTTAAATGCTCCCCGTATTGCGCTTTAAATTGATCCATGTCCATATCCTCGGTCAGAACAATTAACTTAAACGAGTCATTTGAATGAAACAAACTCATCATAAAATGAAAATCCATATCGACAATTTGAGTTCCCAACTCTACCATTTTTAAGCCATCGGATTGTGCCGCATTGATGGCTGTTGGTGGCAAACGAAACACATTATTAGGACCAATCACTTCGGAATACTTAATGCACGCCAATGAGTTAATTTCGTCATTTTCGGTCAGTGCAATTAAATACCGATACGCCCCCAAATGCATGTCTTCCGCCACACGAGGCGAAAAAATAGATGTATGCAGCGACTTCACACCATCAATACGAGAATATTGAACACGCTTACGATTCAAATCCACTACCGTGACATCAATGTTATCTAAGGTATTTAATTGACGCGCCACCCCTACAGCTACTTTATTGGCGCCCACCACCAAGACCCCAATTTTATCGGTATCTTCCATTCGAATGGCTTTAATAAACGGATTTAACGAGAAACCATAAACAACCACCGTAAAAATCAATACCAAAAATGTTAATGGCACTAACACTTCCGCATTTGGCACCCCTAAATCAACCAGCCGAAGCGCAAATAACGAGGCAATCGATGCCGTAACAATTCCCCGAGGGGCAATCCAGGCCATGAGCACCCGTTCTTTAAATGTTAACGAGGTTTTTAATAACGACACAAAGGTTGATGCCGGCCGAACAATCAATATTAAACTTAATAAATAAATTAAGTGGGAAACATCAAACAATACGGTCAGGTCGCTAAATACCAACCGTGAGGATAATACAATAAATAATGTTGAAATAGCCAAAATACGCAAATTTTCCTTAAACACCTTAATATGCTGCAATGGCACTTGTTGTTGATTGGCCAAAATAATTCCCATTAAAACCACAGTTAATATCCCCGAGTCTTGTTGAACAAAATTGGAGCCAATAAAGGCCGTGAATACAAAAATTAACGTCATTAGTTCCTGTAAAAAATCCGGTATCCAATGCCGTTTAAAAAACAAAATTAATCCAAACGCAAATAATAAACCCATAAAGGTTGATACAGCCATAATCTTAATTAACAACAGTACGGTAATTTTAAGAACATGATCTGTGGAAATAAATACGGTCTGATACACTAATACAATTAAAAATGTACCAATGGGCGCAATTAAAATCCCTTCCCATCGAATTAACGACGATATTTTGGGACTCACTTTAATATGTCGCAATAAAGGGATAATTACGGTGGGCCCAGTAATAACCATTAACGCTGAAAACATGATCGATAATTCAGATGACAAACCCAATATAAAATGCGTGGCCAAATACATTAATCCAATGGTTATAATCGGCGCAATTAAAACCAACCGAAACAATGGCATTCCAATATTTTTTAAGTCTCGAATCCGAAGATTCAACCCCCCTTCAAACACAATCACACTAACAAGTAGAGACACCAACGGATATAATATGTCACCAAATACCTGATCCGTATTTACCAACGAAAATACGGGCCCCGCCAAAAATCCTAAAAATAACAAAATAATAATGGATGGTAACCGTGTTCGCCATGCGATCCACTGCCCTAAAATCCCCAAGATTGGTACCAAGGCTAATGATATTGTTAATGTTGTCATGAACTTACTGGAACGTAACCTTGAAATCCAATACCTGTAATTGACCCGAATCGCTTTTTAATCCGGGGGTATACCCCAACGATTTAACAGCGGCCAACGTTTCCTTAATATGTTCTTGATTTGAATGATAACGCACACTCATTTCACTGGTGTCAATATCAACTTGAACCGATAATACTCCCGGGATCTTCTTAACTTCAGATTCAACTTTTACACGACAGCTATCGCAATACATGCCATCAATATTGAATCGTCGTTCGACCGACGCTACCTTTTCCGTGACATTAATAGAGGATGATTCAGACATATCCACCCGTTGTAATAAAATATCTTGATAATAATATGCGCCAAATAAAGTCATCAACACAAACCCCACAATATAAACGGTTTTCATACTTTTTAACATTCACGATTCCTCCTCTGAGATATCATTATAATAGCAAATATTTAGAAAAATAAAAAAGATTAAGAAACCCTTGATTTATTTTTAGACAATTCATAAAATATAAGAAGTTACTCCCCTGTAGCTCAGTGGCAGAGCAAGCGGCTGTTAACCGCTGGGTCGTAAGTTCGAATCTTACCGGGGGAGCCACAAATACATGGTATCACTTAAAATTAATCCCCTAAAACAAAGCAACAAGCGTCCTAAACGGACGTTTACCTAGCCCTTTTATTAACACTGTGATACTATTCCATCTGATGACACCATTACGAGACAACATTGTTCCAGCCAGTTTAATCACACTTTGCCTTATTGGTATTACTTTCGCTTTGTATTCCATGAAAACTATTTTAGTTCCTTTTGTTTTTTCAATTTTTTTATATTTTATTATTGCCCCGATTATTCGATGGCTCATGGCTCGGTGCCATTTACCTCGTTTACTAGCATTATTTGTTACATTTAGTTTGCTGTCAGGAATCTTTACTGGCATCACACTATTATTGGGTATGTCCATTACCAGTATCATTCGCAGTGGAAAGTTATATTATAACAACCTCTTTATCTTAGTTGATTATATCGCCAATTCCCCGTTGCTCGCACGATTTAATATTCAATTAGACTTTACTATTATTGAGCAATTTTTACAAAGCCTGCCCATATTAGACTGGATTAGTTATGTATCTGGCAGTGTTTTTGGCATTATTAGCAATATTGTATTGGTACTTATTTTCTTATTATTTATTGCTGTGGGAGAAAAATCAGATACGGTTCGTCAAGTGATTGATGATGAAGTGGAATCAAAAATAACACGTTATATTGCTACCAAATTTTTTACATCTTTCTTAACTGGTAGTATTTCGTTTGTCATTTTATTCGGTTTTCAAGTAGAAGTTGCATTATTGCTGGCTTCCATTACATTCTTTTTAAACTTTATTCCAAATATTGGGTCTATTTTTGCCATTGTTGCAGCCATGCCCATCTTGTTTTTACAATTTGGTGTCAGTCTATCATTTTTAATTATCATGCTCTTATTGGTGGCAACTCAATTTATTATCGGTAATATTTTAGATCCTAAATTACTGGGTGAAAACTTAGGCCTTCATCCGGTTGCTATTTTATTATCGTTACTATTTTGGGGGTATATTTGGGGCGTGGCCGGCATGTTTTTAGCCGTTCCTATGTCAGCCATTATAAAAATACTAATCAACCGATCCGAAATCGCTCATATTTTTTTGAAAACATTCGAAAAAGATATTTAAAGTCTCATTAGTAAATTATTAATGGTGTATTTTAAAAAAGAAGTTGAATAATATTGTTTCATTAATTTAAAGTTCTGATCCACCCACGCCCCCTGAGGTTGATTTAAATGATGGTTGATTTGATGAATATCTTCCGTGGTTAAATCGCGACTAATTTGAATAATATGACACCCTAAATCTGATAACTCCAACCAATCCAATTGTGATTCAGTACAAAACAAAAGCCCGCATTTATTTTGAATGGCCATGTGAAGGGGTTGCCCAAACCCACGGCCAGCATCCAAACAAATGGTCCCTTTTGAAAATAAAAATATATCATCTATAGATAGGGTTTTATTACGAATCAAATCATCCTCTCTTAATAAAATTAGCCGAGAAGATAATTTTAAATCAT
>JBMTIN010000111.1:0-4212 GCA_049437345.1 Candidatus Marinamargulisbacteria bacterium | reverse complement strand
AAAGCATTAAAGGGTAATTTTATTTGCGTACTCAACGATAACGACATGTCCATTTCACCGCCCGTTGGGGCCATGGCCAGTTACATTACATCGATTCGAACCACCCGACTCTACGACGGTATGAAACGAAAATTTCAACGTATTTTTGATCGAATCCCCGCCATTGGCACCCCACTCAAGCGTCGAATTGAAACCACTGTAAAACGATTTCGAAGTAGCTTGCTTGATGTCCCCACCGGTGTATTATTCGAAGAATTTGGATTTAAATATTTGGGCCCCATTGATGGTCATAACTTAACGGCTGTCATGGCGGCACTTAATTATGCCAAACACCACGATGGCCCAGTGATGCTTCACTTAATGACGAAAAAAGGCAAAGGCATGGATGTAGCAGAAGCGAATCCGATTAAGTACCATGGGGTATCCGCCCAACCTAAAAAACCAGCCGCCCCATCGTCACCTAAACGCCCCACATATACCCAATGTTTTGGGGACGAAATTATTGCCATTGCTAAAGAAAATCCCCAGGTGCATGTCATTACCCCGGCCATGCGTGAAGGCAGTGGTCTGGTGGCCTACGAAGCGGCCTTTCCGGATCGCTACTACGATGTGGGCATTGCCGAAGAGCATGCCGTTACCTTTGCGGCGGGATTATCGCGCGGTGGGGTATTGCCCGTATTGGCCATTTACTCCACATTTTTACAACGCGGGTTTGACCAAATGATCCATGATGTTTGCTTACAAAAACTACCCATGGTATTGGCCATTGATCGTGCCGGACTCGTGGGCGCGGATGGACCCACCCATCATGGCGTATTTGACATTAACTATTTGACCATGATTCCCAATATGGTGGTATGTGCGCCCAAAGATGGCGACGAATTAAAGGCGTTACTGCGTTGGGCCGTAACCAGTCAAAAAATTGTCAGCATCCGTTACCCTCGTGGAAACGTGCCAGTGGAAAATGGCACCCATGCAACTCCGGTGATTTATGGCGATTGTGAAGTAATGAAAACCCCCGATACGCCCCAGAGCGATATTCTTATTTTAGCTGTGGGCAACTTTGCTTGGCGTGCCATAAATATTGCCGACCAGCTGGAAGCAAAAGGCACCCGTGTAACCGTCGTCAATCTGCGGTTTATTAAACCACTGGATACCAACACGTTAACCCCACTGATTGAATCGTCTCGATTGGTGTGTGTTCTCGAAGATGGGGCTCAAATTGGCGGGGCATTTCATTATGTACTAAATCAAATGGGGGAATTAAATAAACCCTTAAACGAATGGGTATCCATTGCCATTCCCGACCATTTTATTGATCATGGCCCCGTCACGACCCTTCAAGAGGACATTGGCATGAGCGATACGGCCATTGTTCAACGCTTGGAAACACAATTGGCGGGCATGTCGGTACATTAATGGTGTTTACACCAAAAAAAACTTTCGAAATCCAATAAAATTTGATAGGTTAAAAAAGTGATTTACCTTGAACTTGTCCCCACTGATTTAAATGACCTTGTGAGTAGCAGCCAATGGGCCACCCAAACATTTCCTAAATTAACGGGCATTAATATCCCCGATATTTTGCGGGTATCCCACCGTAGTTACGATGCTGTATTGCCATTATCTGCACAGGGGATTCAAACCATACCGCATATTCGTACGTGTGATTTTAGTGAAAGCGATTTAGTGACGCTGTGCGATGGATTAATAAAAAATAACGGCCCTCATATTTTACTGATTTCGGGAGACCCGCCCCCCAACTTATTGCAACCCGTACACACACATAGTATAACCCATATTATCAAATTATTGAGTACCACATTTCCCGAGGGTCATTTTTATGCGGCTCATGACCCGTACCGTCAATCGTTAAAAGATGAATTTTTGTATTCCGAAAAAAAACTTGCCGCTGGGGCCAAAGGCTTGTTTACACAACCATTATTCGACCCGCAATTAACTCAATTTCTATTGAATTCCAGCTTGGGGGCCACCTGGTACATTGGAATATCGCCGGTACTAACGCAACCCTCATTTAATTATTGGGTTACCCGAAATCACGTGGTATTTCGTCAAGATATCGAATTGACCATGGACTATAATATTCGTATGGGACGAGATATCCTGGCGTTATGCGAACAATACAACCAGCATAACTATATTATGCCCATTAAGACCCCGTTTCGTGGGTATTTGAACCGGTTACTTCATGATTAATGACCTGAGGGACGTCCTTCGTCGTCATTGGTTGGGCGTAATATCCCCGGTATTATTGTGCGTGGTGGCACTGAATCAGCTGTATTTATACAATACCGATCATCTAAACCGCTGGAAAGGCGGAGGATTTGGCATGTTTTCAACCATTCACCGACGGTATGTGCATGTACATTTAATGAATCAAGGCGCATTGGAGTGCGCGGAACATCACCGTGATTTTCGGCGACACTTTCGAAAAATTGCCAACTACCCCAATGATCGTCATTTAAAAAAACTCAGCCACGCCTTTACCCAGCGTGAATGGGTGTATTCGTTTGGGTCCGGCGACAAAAAAAAGCCAACATCTGTTCGAATGATTGGTGTCAAAGACAGTTTAGCCGCCAACGACCGACGGGCCCGCTTTGATGCCGTCGAAGTGCAGGTATTTGATATTTCATTTACTCGACCCACCATGACGGTTTGGCCACGACTATTACGGCAGATACGGCACAAAAAATGATATCTCAACTAAAAAACGCCATTCAACGCATTGACCCCATTGATTTTTCGCTCATTTTAACGGTCTTTTTTATTATTACGCATTTCCAAAAAATTGTAAGTAATAACCCGTTTATTTTTGTTCCAATGGTATTATTGGGCGCCATGGGAATATTGTTTCAAGGGGTGCGTCAGTTTAAATGGTTTTGGGTGGTGTTAACGGCATTTTACGGTATGTGGATAATCCTTTACTGGCAAACCATCGATAATCACATGTATTTATGGGGGTACTGGTTACTGGGCATTGCTTTGAGCCGATTTTCTAAAACACCCAACGCTACCCTACGCTACAGTGCCCAATATTTGGTGGCCGGGTGCATGGTATTTGCGGTGATTCAAAAAATAAACCCCACATTTTTAAGTGGCGATTTTTTTCGTTATACCCTCATTACAGATTCTCGATTCTTTTTTATTGGGCCGTTAATTCAGTTTAATATGATGGATGTGATTCAAGAAAACCGCCAATTAATTGAGGACATGATGTCCCATTCAAAACGAATCATACTTACCCCCGGCCCCCCTATTTTAGACGCCATTAGCATGTTTTTAACCGGGTATGTACTAATGATTGAAGGGGGATTAGCCCTGCTATTTTTAGGGCCACGGCGCCGCTGGCATCACGCTCAACACTGGGTATTATTTTTATTTTTTAGTTTGTATTTTTTACTCCCAATTCGTGGTTTTGCCTTTACGTTAATTGCCATGGGCATGGCGTTAGTCAACCGTAATGATACCGCATTAAAGGCCATTTACATTGGGTTCTTGCTTTATATGGTGACCATGTCCGACCTAGTAGTATCGTATTTATTTAGTTCGATGTATCCGCTACTTTAATAATAAACGCCAATACATAATATTCCGGTTCGTTATCCCACGTATGATTATGAGAACCGCCACCATGGGTATGGTTTCCAGTTCCCTGTTGAGTGTGATGCGACCCATTATCAGCCACTATTGTGGCATCATGATTATGATTCGTTGATATGGTATGGTCATGAGTGTTTGGTTGTGTATACAAAGTAGATCCATTGGGGCCGCGAATGATTATCTGTGTTGCGGGTGGGGTTTCTGGATCGGTGGGATTCCCATCATTAAATGAGCTGTGGCTTATGGTCACATCATGGCTATGCCCGCCACCATTCACCTGATGGGTATGCCCGCCACCGGCATGATTATGCGCCCCACTGTTAACCGTGCCCGTGTTAGCCCCCCCCGTATAACCAATGTTTCCAGAAGCAGGAGTCGTCCCCGTTGCATCGGTTACCCACCCCTTAATAAATCGATCGGTTAAATCGGGAACAGATTTACCATTATATGTCGTTGTGCCATCACAAAGAACAAACCCATTGGGAATAGCCTCTTTTGTCCCCGCCCACATAACAATCGCCCCCAAGGGTAATGGGTACAACCGGGTGTTGCCCGCCATTAAGGCATCGGCCTTAACCGTGCCAGCCACAT
>JBMTIN010000110.1:0-4223 GCA_049437345.1 Candidatus Marinamargulisbacteria bacterium | reverse complement strand
CGAACCGTTAAGCTAATGCCATGGTCCAAGGCTGTTGTGTAAATGGTGGGGGTAATATAGGTATAATTGATGGGGTAATCTTTTTGGGCTTTACGAAGTTCTCGCTTTAATTGATCTTCGTAGTGATGGCAATAATTGTTAATAATTTCCAATAATAATTCTTTGGTTTTTCGCCAGTTGCTTTCATAGGTCAGCACCACCGGAATTTCGTACCAAATATAATTGAACCCTTTGGAGTAATTGGCGATGGGTTGATTAAAGATATCGGCATTTGGAATTCGGATCATGCGTCCGGTGCTTTGATTGGCGTCCACCCAATTACCAATTTCAAGCAATGTGAACTTAAACACCCCAATATCAATGACATCGCCCTGATGATCTTGAATTTGAATACGATCCCCAATCTTGAATGGGGCTTGCCATAATAAATACAGCCATCCCGCAAAATTAGTAACCACATCTTTTAATGCAATGGCCACACCGGCTGTGAATAAACCTAAAAACGTACCTAAGGATTGAAACCCTTTAAACCATAGTTGCCCAATAATAAAAGCCCCAATAATAAACTGCAGGTACCGGGACATTTTTCGGGTGGTATAAATGGTATCGTGGTTGCTAATATGCCGTTTGGCAAAAAATACAATGGTTTGATGGGCCAACCACAATGCAAAGATAGCAATTACAGATAATACTGCCTTTAATATGACTGTATCAAACATATTGGTGGAAATAAGTCCTTGAAGCTTTGTGGCAATAATCATTAGTATGACTTTGATTGTACCATTTTATGGCTCGTTTCTGAATGGTATTTAAACCGGCCGATTATAATTCGTATTCAGATAACGTGGCCAAAGACACATGGTTTAAAACAGATTGATTGGTGGCTTCTAAAATAACATGGGGCGCGCACTGGTGTCGATGAGCGTCAAGCCATCGAGATAGGCACAGGCACCACTGATCCCCGGCTTTTAAGCCCGGAAACTCGTATTCGGGCCGTGGGGTCGATAAATCATTGCCTTGATCTGCCGAAAATGCCAAAAAAGCATCGGTTAAAAGAACACACACGGTATGTTGGCCAACATCGGTATTAACGCAGGTGCAAAAGCCATCGCGAACGTACCCGGTTTTGGGCGAAAAACTACAAGGTTGAAGGGGTGTGCCGTGCACATTTTTTTGACTAGACATGGTTATAATTTAAGGGGTTTTTACGGAATCGGCAATGCTTGATTGGGGGCTTTTTTTGGGTTGATTTGCCATAATATTAAAAATAAAATACACTGCGAAGGTGAAAATTACAGATGCAACAGACCATGACTTTAACGATATTTGGACCATTTTTAAGGCCGTGGTTGCGCCGGGGACCACGTATGTGTATTCACCCAATACAACCAAGCCCCAAGCCTTTGACATCTGGATGACGCGTCCCAAAAAAACATGCATTGTTCGATCCAACACGGGCGAGGCACTGGGGACTTACTATATTAAAGAAAACCGACCGGACTTGGGGAGTCATATTTGCCGGTGTGGATTTATGGTGGCCCCAACGGCGCGTCGGCAAGGGGTGGGGGAGGCCATGTGCCGTCATGCCTTAACCACGGCCAACCAGTTGGGGTTTCGGGGAATGCAATTGAGCTATGTGGTGGCCACCAATCAGGCCTCCATTCGATTGTGGCTAAAAATCGGGTTCACTCATATTGGTACGGTTCCCAAGGCCTTTCAGCATGCACAGAAAGGCGATGTGGACGTATTGATTATGTACAAGTCGCTAACGGAGTAGGGCGACCTTCTTTTGATACGTTTCGTGCTTTACAAAGTCTTCAAATTCACCACAATAATCGACGTGACCTTTGGGGGACACTTCGATAATGCGGTTGGGTACGGTGGTTAACAATTCAAAATCGTTGGTGGTGAACATCATGACCTCAGGAAACTGGATGAACCCATCATTTAAGGAGGAAATGGCTTCCAGATCCAAATGGTCCGTTGGTTCATCGAATAATAAAACGTTACCTTCCAATAGCATCATACGTGCAAACATGGCGCGGGCCTTTTCACCCCCCGATAACACATTAACGCTTTTTAATGCGTCGTCACCCGAAAATAACATCCGCCCCAAGTAACCACGCAAGGTTTGCAAGTCCATGGCTTCGTTGTATTTTTGCAACCATTCAATTAGGTTGTCGTCGGTATCAAAAAAGGCGGTGTTATCTTTGGGAAAATAGGTGTGGGTGGTGGTTTCACCCCAGCGAACGGTGCCCTGGTCTGGCGTAATATCGCCGGCCAAAATTTGAAGCAGGGTGGTCTTTGATAACGAATGGGATCCGGTTAAGGCCACTTTATTGCCATTTTCAATGGTAAACGACACATTATTTAATACGGTTTCACCGTCAATGGCATGCGATACATTTTTGACATCCACAATTTTATTTCCGCATTTTCGATTGGGCTTGAATTGAATAAAGGGCGTGCGACGTTTGGATTCGGGCAGTTCTTCGGGCGTTAACTGATCGATCAGCTTTTTTCGGGACGTGGCTTGTTTTGACTTGGAAGCATTGGCTGAAAACCGTCGCACAAAGTCTTCTAATTCTTTAATTTTTTGTTCGGACTTTTTATTTTTTTCTTCGTGTTGACGTCGAGATAATTCACTGGATTGCTTCCAAAAATCATAATTGCCAGGGTAAATTTTGACTTGCCCAAAATCAACATCCGCAATGTGGGTACAAACTTTATTTAAAAAATGACGATCGTGTGATACCACAATGACCGTATTTTCGTAATTAATAATTTTATCTTCCAGCCATAGGGCCGTTTGGTAATCCAATTGGTTGGTGGGCTCATCGAGCAATAGCACGTCGGGGTTTCCAAACAGGGCTTGACCCAGCAATACCTTTAATTTTTGGTTGGCATCCAATTGGCTCATTTTTTGCTCGTGACATTCCGTGGGAATCCCCAGTTCGTTTAATACGCTACCGGCTTTGGCTTCTTTTTCGTAGCCATCCATATCGCTGTAATCTGCTTCATATTGGGCGACTTTCATGCCGTCTTCTTCGGACATATCGGGCAATGCATAAATTCGGTTGCGTTCGGCATAACATTCGTACAGTGCCACGTCGCCCATCATTAAGGTGTCCAATACCGTGAATTCATCAAATTCAAATTGGTTTTGTTTGAGGGTCGAAATCGTGGTTTTTTTGTCTTTGGCCACATGCCCTTCCGTGGAATCTAAGTCACCCGCCAATATTTTGAGTAGGGTGGATTTCCCCGCCCCATTGGCCCCAATGAGTCCGTAGCAATTGCCCGGAGAAAACTCGACGGATACGTTCTCGAATAACTTTTTTTTACCAAACGATATGCCTAAATTGACCGTTCCTAACATGATTGCACTCCATTTTTTAATTTTGAGCGATCACCGTTTTTTACGCTCGATTTGTTACTCCATTGTACTGACTATTCGAATTCTCGGCAATGGGAGCATCGATGCCCCCGTGGGGTTATGTGGATGAGGATGGTACCCTTGGGGCGGTGATATAAGCCAACGTCCTTATTTCATTCAGTTTATTATTCATATTAGTTTCTTCGTTTACTTTGTTATCATTAACATAAAACCAAGATTTCTTTCTGGTGTCAAAATAATAATATGTGTAATGGCCATTATTTGGGCTGTTTCCATGATGACATGCAATAAACCAAAGATTGTCTAATATGAAATTAGTATCTGTGATTTCGTCATTTATTTTTCCCTGATTATCGCTAAATCGCTGATATTGTGTTGGCATACTTTTTTCGTTAGAATAGGTTACTGTTTGTGTTTGCGTTACATTTTCGCCCTTTGGTATGGAATCTAGATGGTTTATTTTATTCAATATTTCGGGATCATTTTTATTTTCTAAAGTTTTATTTATATATACAAAGACAGGTTCCTGTTGTTCACTTTTATTCGTTGTGGTTGTGGTTGTGGTTGTTTGAATACATCCGCCAAAAGCCCGAACTAAATCTGCATCATACGCCTGATTTCCATTTGTATTTAATACATTATTTCCCTGCGCACCCTTTTCTAAAAATTCTTTAGTTTCTGGTATAAATAAGGCAGAGAAAATTTTCATTATGGCTTCACCGATATCTTGCTGTTTAGTTCCAAATTTATTCTCATTCTTTGATTGCATTTCGTCATAATTTTTAATGATGCCGTTTACAAGAGTCTGTTTTTGATCAGCCCTTTTTTG
>JBMTIN010000109.1:0-4230 GCA_049437345.1 Candidatus Marinamargulisbacteria bacterium | reverse complement strand
TGGCCAATGTTTTCATGGGTTACAGTGTATCATTGATGCCTATAAAATGTGATTATTTTATAAGTTGACTTTCAAGCCCTTGTAGTTTGTCAATATATAACTGCCATTTTTGAGGAATGTCCAATACATCCCCCGTGCGTGACTTCATATGCAATGCCGATGTATGGGCCAAATACCCGACCTTGTATTTATGTTTTAAAGCATTATATAAACTGGCATCGGCCCCGCCGACCGGATTCACGCCCAAAAAACGTCGAGGAAAAAACTTGGGATTAAATAATTCATAATTCAAATCATGATTTAAAATATCCCCACGAAGCCCCATAATACCCCCTGGAACCGGACAAAAAAATGTGTGACGAATATAGTATTCACGACCGTTGTTGCCTTTAACCAGTCGAGGCTTTAATGCATTTCGTTCAGGGTTACAGGCATTGTTCTCGTAGGATAGTGATAATGTGCCATAGCGAGGTAAATGCGCAATAGCGTCGATTAATTGCATTAAATGATCTTTCAAAAAAAGAATGTCAGCGCCTAAAGAAATGATTGTTTTTGGTAAATTTTCAGCTGAAATAAAATCTCGAATGTAGTAGTTAACCGAATGATTGTACCCAAAATTAATGGGCAAGTGCACAATGTCAACTTTATCCGATTGAATCGCATGAGCATAATTAGTTATTTTTTTTGATGCAGCAGAATTAATCAGAACCAAATAAGTATTATCCATTGATTCAATAATGGACAAAATATTTAATAGAGTAAGTCGTACACATTCAAAATTATAATGCACCACTAAAAAAATAACGTGAGCACCTTTAAATTGGGATCGAAGGGTGATCATAGATCTATTTTTACCGACATTTAGCATATCTTCAACTGACAATAAATTGAATTAAAACATTTTTAAAATGATCACGGAGTTCTTCGCTGGTTTAAATAAAAAAGTGAAATCCCCCCATTTCTTGAACAAGCCCATCAATTCACTTACACTAACGTACGTGAAGAAAACTCAATTCATGTCCGATATCCAAACCATTCTACCCTATATTAAACCTTATTGGCGGGCATTGTTAATTTCAATCGTTTGTACCGCAATGTTTGCCATTAGTAACGTATTTATTATGCCACTCGTCGATGACATCACTCGTGAAATGGGGAATAAAAACTTTGGGGGATTTACCAATCATATTATTAACGCATCGCTGTTATTTTTTATTCGATTATCCAGTAAATATTTGCAAATGTACATTATGGAAAAAACATCGTATCAAATCATGTTAAGCATTCGACTCTCACTCTACCGAACTCTTCATTTTATGCCATCACATGCCTACACGCATCAAAAACACGGGGATTTAACCTCTCGAATTCTGGATGACTGCGATAAAATTCGACGGGCTATATTTTTAAACTTTGAAAGTTTTTTACCCAACTTTTTAACCATTATTGGGGTGGTGGGCTACCTTATTTATTTATGCTGGCCACTGGCATTATTAAGCCTGGTCGGGGCCCCTATTTTTATGGTGACACTGGTTTATTTTTCCAAGCGACTACGAAAAGTTAGCCGACAATTGCAACAAAACACCGCGGATCTCACACAAATGATTCAAGAATCTCTGATCAACAAGAGTATTATCAAAATTTACACGGCCGAAGAAACCAATATCAACCGATTTGACCGCCTTCAAAAACGATACATGACTGGGTACTTAAAGGAAATAAAATTTAAAATAACGCGAGAACAAATCGATGCCTATAGTCAGTATATTATTTTTCTTATTATTATTTGGGCCGGTGGCTATTTATCCTTAAAAGGAGTCATTGAATCATCACAATTATTATCTTTTTTTACCGGCATTGTTGTACTCGTTGAACCAGTAATTATTATGACTAAGATTTATGCTGAAACATTTAAAATCACAGCTTCCATTGAACGAATTAATGCCCTATTTGAGCTTGATCCCCCCAAAGCAATCCCCACGACCAACCACGCGATCCATTTCGATACGTTAACATTTAACAACGTATCTTTTAAATACCCAAACACATCGTCATTTGTGCTTAAAGATATTTGTTTCGATGCCCCCAAAGGGGCCTTCATTGGGATTGTGGGTCCCTCGGGGGCCGGAAAATCCACCCTTGTTCACTTAATTGCTAAATATTACACCCCAACCAGAGGAACCATTACAATTGATGGGTACCCGATGGACACCCTATCGAACCAATCATTACGACAACATATTGCATACGTACCACAAGAGTCACTTCTGTTTAAAAGTACGATTCTGGATAACTGCCGCATGGGTCGTCCCGAGGCCACCATTCAAGATGTTATCAATGCCTTAAAATTAGCTCATGCATGGGACTTTGTTACGGCATTGCCCGATCAATTACTGACAAAAATTGGCACCCAAGGGTTGACCTTATCCGGCGGTCAACGCCAACGACTATCAATTGCTCGAGCAATTATTAGCCGGCCCAGTATTCTTATTTTAGATGAAGCCACATCGGCCTTAGATTCCGATTCGGAAGCCAAAATTCAATCCGCGATTCAATCATTAAAAGGCACTTTTACCATCATTGTTATTGCCCATCGATTATCCACGATCAAAGATGCCTCTAACATTTTAGTAATTGATAACGGCGAGATTAAAGAAACCGGCACCCATAACACCCTATGCAAGGCAAATGGCTTGTATTATTCATTTATTCAAAAACAGGGACTGATCAAATCATAAACGCCGTCAGCCTTATATTCTCATTGAATTTTTGTCATAAATCGACCATACTGTGGGTATGAATTCATGGATTCCATTTTTAACTGAGTTGGCCGATGTGGCCGATAAAATTGCCATGCATTATTTTAATCATAAGACATTAAATGTAGAAATTAAAGACAACATGACCCCGGTATCCGCGGGAGATTTGGCCATTGAAAATGAAATTCGTGCAAAGGTCAAAGCGAGTCATCCCGAATTATCTATTGTGGGTGAAGAGTATGGTGAAACCACTACCGACACCAATATTAAATTAATTATTGACCCGATTGACGGCACCAAAAACTTTATTCGTGGATTGCCATTTTTTGGATCGCTTTTTGCCATTGAAGACCATGGCCAAGTGGTGGCTGGCATGGCCTCGGCGCCCGCGCTTCATGGCCGTTGGTGGGCCAGTCGTGGGATGGGGGCCTTCCACAATGGAAAGGCCATGCATGTATCCAATATTACGTCATTAAGCGACGCGAATGGATTTTATGGTAGCTTATTTGGTTCGGAAGCCTCCGACACCCCGCAAAATATTATTAACTTGCTAAAAAAAACAAATCGCCAACGAGGGTTTGGTGACTTTTACCCCCATATGTTGGTGGCGATGGGTTGCGGTGAATACGCCATTGATTTTAAATTAAATGTATGGGATATTGCTCCGTTAAAAATTATTGTCGAAGAAGCCGGCGGACAATTTAGTGATACCAATGGCACCGACAGTATTTATTCAGGCACCGTCATTTGTAGCAATGGGCACCTTCATAATGACGTACTAAATGATATTAAAAATATTCATTAATTGAATGTAACTCAAATTTTGATTACACTATTAATAAGCGAAGAGCATCAGGGAGACTAAAAATAATATGATCGATTTAGCAATTAATATTTCAGAGCAAAAGAATTGGCAAGTAATTACGTTAAAAGGAGAATTGGATGATTACCAAGCGTCCAAACTAACCCAAACATTCAACCAATTAATTGATGACCGACATGCCAATCGCATTATATTAAATTTAGATGAAGTTTCTTTTGTTGACAGTGTCGGTCTCGGAACCATTGCCATTGCTGGCAAAAAATTATATGAAAAAACAGGGCACTTGCACATTGTATCTTCACAAAATAAAATCACAAAAATGGTAACGATGTCAGGAATTGTATCGGCCACAAAAAAAACCATTCAAGTATTTGAGACCTTCGAAGACGCTATGTCTTAATACTAAATACTCTTTTTTTCTTTTCACTCTATTTTTTTTTATAATAATTATTTATCATACCATCATGAAAACCATTGATCTTGTTCAACAGGCCTTGCATGAAGACATTCAAACGGGCGATATTACGTCCCGTTTATTATGCCCCCCATCCAACAATACTGTACAAGCCACAGTGATATCAAAAGACCATGGCATATTTTTTGGAATGCCCATTATCGAAGCGATACGGACACATTATCCATCGGTAA
>JBMTIN010000108.1:0-4403 GCA_049437345.1 Candidatus Marinamargulisbacteria bacterium | reverse complement strand
CGTCATGCTCACGGTGGCATTCCATATTACATTTCACAGCATGTCGGAATTCCTGTGATTAATGCCGGGGATGGGTATCATGAGCATCCGTCCCAAGCCCTTTTAGATGCGTTTACCTTAATGGAGTCGTTGGGAGATCTAGCGAATAAGCATATACTCATTCTCGGGGATATTCGGCATTCCCGTGTGGCCAAATCCAATATTTGGTGCTTATTGGCCTTGGGGGCACGGGTATCCGTGGCTGGGCCATCCAATCTAATTCCGCCGGATGTCACTCATTGGGGGGTATCCGTCGTCACACATTTAGACGATGTGTTGCCCACCGTGGATGCGGTCAATGTTTTGCGTATTCAATTTGAACGGCAACGTAATATTGCATTACCCTCCATTCAGGAGTATCGGTCACAGTTTGGGATAACATTGGCGAGAACAAAGCGCATGAAATCGAATAGTGTTATTTTGCACCCGGGGCCCATTAATCGAGGCGTGGAATTGGATTCCAATGTGGCCGATGGCCCAAAAAATGTTATTTTAGATCAAGTCGCCAATGGCGTATTTATTCGCATGGCACTATTAAGTATGGTAATGGAGGATCACACATGGGTATCGCCGTAGTTAACGGAAAATATATCGGGGGAAATGAATCGCCAACGGTTCGCAATTTTATGATTCAAAACGGTCGCATTACGGGGATGGGGTATATTCCCGATGAAGATGAGGCCAATACACAGGTAATCGATATTACTCAAAGTTTATTACTACCCAACACCTTTGATTTTGTGCACGCATCTACCCGGCAATCTCGGGTTAATTATGTGCAGAAATTGCAGGCCAACGGCTTTTTTCATTTGGCCGTATTGCCGTATTCAGAGATGTGTTCGTTAGATACCCCCGATGCCATTCATGAGTGGGTTAATACCGATCTTGAATGCGGATCTCTGCAGGTCATTGCATCGGCGACAAAGAAAAACGAACCCCATGAATTGGCCGAATTATCGCTGATGCGGCAGGCCGGTGCACGCGGGGTATATTTGGGACGAATTATTGAAAATGAGTCACTTTTAAAGCAGGCATTGATGATTATTGATATGATGGGGTGCCCCATTGTGGTGGGGCCACTAACGCGCATGGCGGCAAATGGCACGCATTTAAACGAGGGGGCCGTGTCCTTTAAAATCGGCGTTTTAGGGGAGTCAGTTCACGATGAAGAACAAGAAATACAAAGAATACTATCGCTAATTCAGCAATCAACATGCGTCCCGGTGCATTTTCTGGCAGTGTCTTCACCCATGGCGATTCAGGCGATTCAGGTGGCCCGTAAAACGTATTCTGGCGATATAACAGTGGGGATATCACCGTTTCATGCCTTGTTGTCTGACGATCATTTATTGGCGTATCCGTCTGAACTAAAGTTCAATCCACCATTACGCACAACGGATCATATGACGGCGTTAATGGCTTCGTTAGCCAATGGCGATATTCATCATTTAACAGCGCGTCATTCGCCCCCCCCTAAGGACACCCAGCCGGTATCATTTTTCGATGCGTTGCCCCATACCCAAACCAGTCACCATTTTTTTGATGCCGTGTCCCATGCCGTTATTCAGGCGGGGTGTGATTTACCAACAATTCAATCCTTACTAAATGCGCCGACCGCATTTCAACCGGCCATTCAAAATGCACTAAATTTAGGTGATAATGCATCGTTTATCGCCCTTAAAAATACATCGAGTAGCCATCAAAAAGTTCGGCTGTTCAATCATGTGGATATTGAGTTAGACGGTGGGGTGTCTTTAGTTATGAAAAATGGTGATCCTCAATGACCCATCAAACGCTGTATCGAAAGTACCGATCCAATAATTTAGATGAATTGGTGGGGCAATCTCATATAATACAAACCATTACCAATGCCATTGCGTACGATCGCTTGGCTCATGCCTATATTTTTTCGGGACCCCGAGGTACGGGGAAAACATCCACGGCCCGTATTTTAGCTAAAATGGTGAATCAAACCACTGACAATATGGCGGACTGTCCGTTATGTCAAAAGATTGCTCAAGGTAATTGTGTCGATGTCATCGAGATCGATGCCGCATCCCATACAGGGGTGGATTATATGCGACAATTAATTGACCAGGTGCAATTTTTACCGGTTGAAGCCAGTCATAAGGTATTTATTATTGATGAAGTTCATATGCTGTCCACCGGGGCCTTTAATGCGTTGTTAAAGACATTAGAAGAACCGCCCAAAAATATCGTATTTATTTTAGCGACCACAGAATTACATAAGATTCCGGCCACCATACAATCCCGGTCACAGACCTTGCACTTTCGCTTACTTGATACCGTTCAATTGACGAATCATTTATCGATGGTGTCTCAAAAAGAGGGGGTTAAAATTGATCCCCCAGCGCTTCAAAAGGTGGTTGCTGTAGCCAAGGGGGGCATGCGCGATGCGTTATCATTACTTGATCAACTCATGAATATGGCCACAAATCAACATATTACCTTGTCTACGGTGGCCAGTGCGTTGGGTACGGTCAATGACGACGATCTTCGTGTATTTTTGGATCATTGTTTTTTGGCAAATTTACAGGCACACACCACATTGGTCCAGTGGTTGGACCAGGGCATTGACCCCATTCAATTGTACGATGACATTGTACATTATATGCATGCCCATTGGTTATCATCGGCATCGGAGGTATCGTCGGTATCTCCGGCGACGGTATCCGATTGGTTAATTTGGTTTTGTGATCAAATGGGCGATTTAAAAGTGGCCAGCTCCCCGGCACTTCGGGCACAGATTGGGTTATATGCACGGTTAAATGCATTGGTGACAGCGTCTTCCAAGGCCGCCGCTCCAGAGGGAGTGTCCTCGGTGGCGCCAGTGACGAACTCTTCAAAAACAACGCCTCTCTCACAACGTCACAGCGCCCCCCCTTCCCGGCCAGTAAGTGCCGTTTCCCCCGACGACCGTCATAATGAAGCCGCACCGGTCGCTACATCACCCGTGGCATCGTCGGTTACGGCGTCCTCGTCCGTGGTGACAAATGGGGCGGGGGCTTCTGGGGATGATGCTCAACAGGCCATTATTCAAAAAATAAGTGCCGAATTTCCGGTACTCATGCCGGTGATTAAGGGAGCCACGCTCATGTTAAGTCACAATGTCCTTTATTTGGTTCTTGATGAAACATATCAGTTTTTTCAAAAAAAGCTCAGTGAACCCAAATTTAAGGATCGGTTTTTGGCGTTGTATAACGAGCATCATAAGTCTCAGGTATCGGAGTGGTCGGTGACCACCGATGTTAATGATATCTATGCGGCCGCACCTTCCGTTGAACCATCGACTCATGATACCCTGTCGTCATCGGCCACGTTGTCGGTGGGGTCAAATCAAAAAACATCAAAAACGGTGAACCAAATTATTGAAATGTTTGACGGTCAAATTATACAATAAAAGAAGAGAAGGAGATACACTATGTTAGAAAATTTTAAAAATATGGGAAAAGCATTAAAAGAGGCAAAAAACATGAAGGGTATGATGGAAAAAGTTCAAAAAGAGCTGGAGAAGACCGTTATTCCTGTGACGGAATTGGGTGGAAAAATTAAAATAGAGATTACCGGAGAATTAAACGTTGTTAAGTACGAAGTTGACCCTTCGTTACTGACCCCAGATCAAAAAAAGACCTTGGAAAAAGCCACACGCGAAGGGTTTACCAAGGCCATTAAGCAAGCCAAAGACTTGGCTACCAATAAATTGCAATCGGTCACCGGTGGGTTGTTTGGGGGATAATACCCCATCATCGGTTCCCCCTCGCCAAGAGTTTCCGTTAAATGATCTGATTGATCATTTTTCTGTGTTTAAAGGGGTCGGCAAAAAGTCGGCCCAACGCATGGCATTGGAGGCCATTCTATTATCGCCTGAAAAAATTCAGCGGTTTGCCCATGCCTTGGTTCATGCCCGTCAGAACATTCGTTTTTGCAATGATTGTTATTATTTAACGTGGGATACCCTGTGCCACATATGTTTAGATACGGCTCGTCAACGGCGCAGTATATGTGTCGTTTCAGAGCCCAAAGATGTATTGACCATTAATCAGTCGCAAACCTATAACGGTTTATTTCATGTATTGGGCGGGGTGATTTCGCCTTTAGACGGTATTTATCCCGAAATGCTTCGGTTCAAAGAACTTCAGGCACGCATTGTTCGGGAGGGGGTCACCGAGGTTATTTTGGCATTGAACCCCACGGTTGAAGGCGATACTACGGTATTGTATTTACAAGAACAATTGGCCCAAACGGGGGTGGAAATATATACTTTAGCCCAAGGTATTCCCATTGGGGCGGATATTGCATATTTAGATGAGGTCACCATTGATAAATCATTTGAAGGGAAGCGA
>JBMTIN010000107.1:0-4468 GCA_049437345.1 Candidatus Marinamargulisbacteria bacterium | reverse complement strand
GTTTCATTCAGCGCGCATGTTGTTGGTCACTCGTGGGTTGGACGCTAAAACAGATGAGCAAGCGTATCAATATTTTGATAAACATTTTATTACTACAGGACTGGTATCCGAGGATTTCCGGCCATTAATTGCACTGGGGTTGGCCAAAGATGTGTCGGCCATTTATGCTCAAAAAGACCACGTATTTGCGTTGGCCGATGCTGTGAATGATTTATATGCCAATATGGACGACTCCTTGCGATTTAAATCGCCAACGGGCGATGTGTTATCGGATGCTGTGCCAGACAATGCGGCGGTATTAACCAAGGATTTTCGTGGGGTCGCTTGCCCAATGAATTTTGTGAAGACCAAGTTGGTACTGGAAACACTATCGTCGGGAGATCAATTAACCATTTTACTTGACGATGGCGCACCCATTCAAAATGTGCCTAATTCGGTGGCGTTAGAAGGCCATCAGATTGTGTCTAAAACTCAAACCGATGGGTATTGGACGGTTCAAATTAAAAAGGCGTAATGTTGCATTTATGGAAACAAAACGGCGTAGTTTATTGCGGGTTATTTCCTGGCGAATAACTGCCACGGTGACCACTATGGTGATTTCATGGGGCATTACTGGGAATATTGATTTTGCGTTAAAGATTGGCATGATTGAAGTGGTGGCTAAAATTGCATTACAGTATCTTCATGAGCGGATTTGGATGCGCATTAAATTGGGCTTGAATCATGTGCGGGATTATCAAATATGAAACCGTCGGATATTGATGCATTAAATGCCCGATTTGAATCGGGCCATGCCCAAGATGTATTAACTTATGCGGTGGATCGATGGGGCGAAAAAATCACCTTGGCATCCAGTTTGGGGGTTGAAGATCAAGTTCTGACACATTTTTTATCCACAATATCGCAAAAAATGGATGTTTTTGTGTTAGATACGGGGCGATTGCACCAGGAAACCTACGATGTCATTGAAAAAACAATGACCCAATACGCCTTTAATTATCGGATCTTATATCCGGATCATATGGCCATACAGGAACTCATTGAATCGTCGGGCCCCAATTTATTTTATCAGAGTGTGGCCAAGCGAAAAGCGTGTTGCCATGTTCGAAAAGTGGGGCCCTTGGGTCGAGCATTGACCGGGTATTCGGCCTGGATTACAGGCATTCGACGAGCGCAGTCGGTGGATCGATTCAATGCCAATTTTTTTGAATGGGATGCGGCGCATGGTCAGGTAAAAATAAACCCACTCATTAAGTGGTCCAAGTCCGATGTTTGGGATGCCATCAAACGATACGATATTCCATACAATGCGTTGCATGATCAGGGATACCCCAGTATTGGGTGCTTGCCCTGCACGCGACCGGTATCTCCGGGCGAAGATGAGCGATCCGGGCGGTGGTGGTGGGAAGCCACCGAAAAAAAAGAATGCGGGTTGCATTCGGATGTACGTAAAGAAAGTTAGGGAAGATTATGAATCAAACATCATTAACACATTTACAGCAATTGGAGGCCGATAGCATTCATATTATGCGCGAGGTCGTGGCCGAGGTGGATCACCCGGTCATGTTGTACTCTATTGGAAAGGATTCATCGGTATTATTGCATTTGGCCCGAAAAGCATTTTATCCGGCCAAAATTCCATTTCCGATCATGCATGTGGATACGACCTGGAAATTTAAAGAAATGATTATGTTTCGAGACGATTTAGCCAAAAAATATGACTTGGATTTATTGGTATATAGTAACCCGGAGGGAGTTCGACAAAAAGTGGGGCCCTTTACCCATGGGTCGGCGGTTCATACGGATATTATGAAAACCCAGGCATTGAAGCAGGCCTTGGATAAGTATCAGTTTGATGCCGCGTTTGGTGGGGCGCGTCGAGACGAAGAAAAATCCCGGGCCAAGGAACGAATCTTTTCATTTCGATCGGCACAGCATCGCTGGGATCCTAAAAATCAGCGACCTGAATTGTGGTCATTATACAATACTAAAAAAAAGCCGGGGGAATCCATTCGGGTATTTCCGTTGTCCAATTGGACAGAACTTGATATTTGGCAATATATTTACTTGGAATCCATTCCCATTGTGCCATTGTATTATGCCAAAGAACGCCCGGTGGTGTTTCGAGATGGGATTTGGATGATGGTGGACGATGATCGCTTAAAACTGACCTCCGATGAAACGCCACAACAAAAAGTGGTCCGGTTTCGCACCTTGGGGTGCTATCCATTAACCGGGGCCATTGAGTCAACCGCGGCCACATTGCCCGATATTATTCAGGAAATGTTGCTTACCAAGACATCGGAACGGCAGGGGCGATTGATTGACCAAGACAGTGGGGCATCCATGGAAATTAAGAAACAGGAAGGGTACTTTTAATGGCACATCAATCGGAACTCATTGAACATGATATTTTAGCGTATTTAAGGTCACAAGAGACCAAAAGTTTATTGCGATTTATTACCTGTGGATCGGTGGACGATGGTAAATCCACATTAATTGGGCGTTTACTATATGAATCCAAATTAATTTATGACGATCAATTGGCCTCGTTAAAATCCGATTCCAAAAAAGTGGGCACCCAAGGTGAGGCCATTGATTTTGCATTATTAGTGGATGGCTTGGCATCGGAACGTGAACAAGGCATTACCATTGATGTTGCGTACCGTTATTTTTCGACCGACAAGCGTAAGTTTATTGTGGCCGATACGCCGGGGCACGAACAGTATACCCGAAACATGGCCACGGGCGCATCGACGGCGGAGTTGGCTATTTTAATGGTCGATGCACGGCATGGTATTATGACCCAAACTCGACGGCATTCAAAAATTGTCCAATTATTGGGGGTCAAAACCATTGTTTTGGCCATTAATAAAATGGATTTAGTGGGGTATGATGAATCGATATTCAATCAAATTGTGTCGGAATACCATGAGTTTTCCAGTCATATTGGATTAAACGCCGTTACGGCCATTCCCTTATCGGCACTGAATGGTGACAATATCACAACGTCGAGTGCCGCGATGCCGTGGTATACGGGCCCCACATTGATGACACACTTAGAAACCGTATCCTGTCACGAAGCGACGGATGAGGGGGCCTTTTCTATGCCGGTTCAATGGGTGAATCGACCCAATTTAGATTTTCGTGGGTTTGCGGGGCAAATCACCACTGGACGTATTCAAGTGGGTGATATGATTCGTGTTCTTCCTAAAAATACCACCAGCACAATTCAATCCATTGAATCATTTGATGGGCCCATGACATCGGCCATTACCGGCCAATCCATTACGGTTACACTTAACGATGAAATTGACGTGTCTCGAGGCGATGTCATGGTGTCAGAAGGCCGGCAGGTGATGGTGTCACGTCGATTTAAGAGCACATTGTTATGGATGTCGGATACGGCATTGGTTCCGGGAAAAGGGTATTGGATTAAAACGCGGGCCAAATTATTGTCGGGGGTGATTGGGGCACCGGATCATAAACTCGATATTAATACCCTTAAAAAATGCCCTACGGATACCTTGCATTTGAATGATATTGGTGAATGTTTGTGTGAATTTGATCAAGATATTGCCTATGAGCCATATGCTAAAAACCCACATTTGGGCAGTTTTATTATTATTGATAGAGAAACCAATCATACCGTAGGTATGGGCTTAATTTTGTCTGAAGTAACGGGGGAAACCTGGGCGGATCACTATGTTGAAATGCGGCGTAAACATTGGCGGCACGGGGCGGTGGATGTATCGGCACGGGCAAAGAAAAATGGGCATTCCCCACTCATGATTATTTTGACCGGGGACCTGGCGAGATCCGATTATTACACGGTGGGTGCCGGTATTGAGGCGGACTTATTTGATCGCGGGCATCAGGTGTATCGCTATGGATATCAGTTTATGCGATCGGCGACATTGACGGGGGAATCGGCCAAAGAGGCCCGTCAAGATATGGTTCGTAAACTAATGGATATGGGGTATGCATTCTTGCAGGCTGGTATGATTTTTATTGCCGTGATTCCCGATATTACGGCGGATGAACATCGGGAAATGTCCGTGGTGCTTGCGCCATTTAAACCGTTGGTTTTAAATCTGGATGCTCCATCGATCACCGATCATCATCGGGCCAGGTATGTGGCCACCATTGAATCGGAATTGGCCCAAACCAGCCACGAAGCGACATAGTTGGGCGATGATGCTTATCGGGGGCCATTCATGCCGTTGGGTGGACGACCGGATATAACGGACCGTGTGTTGAGCCTGGCCCGTGAGTTACCTCTACTGGTGTCATTGCCATTGTCGTCATTGTTGATGGGGTCAAGTATTGAGGGGGTTTTTGATCGCTTGCATAACGGGTCAAATAAAAAAATCACACCGGAGATTGGGTTGCAATACGCACTATCCTTGGCCTTATTTTCGGTTGTCCAGGGCGGGGGGCCATTTGGTGCGGTTATTTTAAAAGACGG
>JBMTIN010000106.1:0-4491 GCA_049437345.1 Candidatus Marinamargulisbacteria bacterium | reverse complement strand
TATTTTTCAACCCACATACTAAATATTCCCCACAGGTTAATGGGGGAGTTTATATTTATTATGATTTTTTATTATTTAATTCCCAAAATCGAAATAGATATTTTCCCACTTGATCAAATTCTAGATTAACCATATCTCCGACCTGTTTCGTGTTTAAATTCGTGTGAGTTTGTGTATGTGGAATCAAATGACAGGTAAAACAATTGGTTGTAATATCTACCACGGTTAAACTAATGCCTTCAATGGCTACTGAGCCTTTTGGGATCAGATACGGGGCAAAGGATTCATGAAATTGAATTGTCAATACACCCCATGGACCATTGGAATCAAAGGATACAATTTTACCTCGGTCATCGATATGGCCCGATACCAAGTGTCCCCCCAACTTTGTTTGTAACGTTAAACAAAGCTCAAGATTAACCGTGTCATTTTCAATCAAGTAACCCATGGTGGTTTTATTTAATGTTTCTTCTAAAAACTGAACGGTGAATGTCGTGGCTGTTTTTTTTATGGCGGGGCGGCAGACACCATTAATCGAAATACTATCGCCCACTCCAATGTCATTGCAAATATCGGGGGGGGCAGTAATGATCACTTCACGCCCCTTGGCAAAGGGCTGGGTACTGGATACGTGTCCCGTGGCTGGAATTAATCCTGTGAACATGAATCCTTAACGTATTTATCTAAAATCCCATTAATAAATTTAGCGGACTCTTCGGCAGAATATTCTTTCGATAGCTCTAAAACCTCGTTAATTACAACTTGGTATGGGGTGCCTAAATGATTGATTTCAGCTAAGGCCAATCGTAGCAAGGCAAAATCAACACGATTCAAACGATCGGGTTCCCAGTCAATACTGTAGTTTTTTATAATGGTATCAATACTGTCCATATGAACACAGGTGGCCGATGCAAGTTTAAACGCCCAATCCACCGTTTCATCGGCATACTGATCTTTTTCTAGATCATCGTACAGTGTGGGGAGTTCCGCATTTCGAATATCCAATTGGTACAGCATTCGCATGGCCAATTTTCGACTATTACTGCGTTTAGACATGAGTGGTAGCTAAAAAGTGTTCATCAATAAACTTGGTGGTTACGTTTCCCTCAATGAAGGCGGGGTGATCCAGCACCTTTAAATGGAATGGAATGGTTGTTTTTACCCCATCCACAATAAATTCATTCAGCGCACGCTTGGATCGGGCAATGCATTCCGCACGGGTGGGCGCCCAAACAATAACTTTCGCTAGTAATGAATCGTAATTGGGAGGTACCTTGTATCCAGGATAACAATGGCTATCAACACGAACGCCGGGCCCTCCTGGCGGTAAAAATAATTCAAGGGTGCCGGGCATGGGTAAAAAGGCTCGGTCTGGATCTTCCGCATTAATTCGAAATTCAATAGCGTGCCCGGTTTGGTGAATACTTGATTGTATTAATGAGCATTGATTTGTTGATGCAATGGCGATTTGTTCTTTAATCAAATCGGTGCCTGTAATGCATTCCGTTACCGGATGTTCCACTTGAATTCGTGTGTTCATTTCCATAAAATAAAAGTTTTGTTGGTCATCCACAATAAATTCAATGGTGCCGGCGCCACGGTATTGAATCGCGGTGGCCGCTTTAATTGCGGCATTGGCCATGTCTTGGCGGACGGCATCGCTAATAAATGGTGAGGGGCTTTCCTCTATAAGTTTTTGATGTCGCCGCTGAATCGAGCAATCACGTTCAAACAGATGCACGGCATGTCCTTTAGGGTCTGACAACACTTGAATTTCAATGTGGCGAGGGTTTTTTACAAATTTTTCAACATACATGGCCCCATTTCCAAATGCCGCACTGGCCTCATTAGTGGCCATATTAAATGCGGGGATCAATTCACTATCTGATTCAACAACACGCATGCCTTTTCCGCCACCCCCGGCGGTGGCTTTAATAATAATGGGGTACCCAATTTCATGCGCCACTTTTTTTAATTCCTCTTCTGATTCAATTAACCCTTCAGATCCCGGAACAATGGGAACTCCTGCGGCTTTCATAGTATCTCTAGCCGTATTTTTATCGCCCATTTTAGCGATATTATTGGGTGTGGCTCCAATAAATACAATATTGTGATCATGGCACATTTGTGAAAATAATTCATTTTCAGCTAAAAACCCGTAGCCCGGATGAATTGCTTCCGCGCCACTTAATTCAGCGGCCGATATAATGGCTTTAATATTTAAATAACTATCCTTTGGTTGTGCTGGACCAATACAAATAGCTTCGTCGGCCAACTTTACATGCAAGCTAAAATTATCGCTGGATGAAAATACCGCCACGGTTTTAATGGATAATTCTTGGCATGCACGAATAATGCGAGTAGCGATTTCTCCACGATTTGCAATTAATATTTTTTTAAACAAATGGCACCTCTATTTTTTATTTTACTACAAAATTAATCAATCGATGTTTAACAAAGATTGTTTTGACAATTTGTTTGTCAGATACATGATGTTGAACATTGGGTTGTTCTAATGCTAATAATGTTAACGCATCTTCAGAAATCGATCGAGCAATGGTTAGTTTATCTCGCACTTTACCATTGACTTGAATCACCATGGTGATGTCATCATCAATGGTTAATTCATCGTTATATTGTGGCCAAGATGTACTATGTACGGATCCTTCGCCGTTTAATAATGTCCAACAATGATCGGCCAAAAATGGCGCAAAAGGAGCAATTAATTGGCTCATTATTCGAGCGGTTTCAAGGGTTGTCCCTGTTTTTTGGATAGTATTTACCAGTGTCATTAATTGGCTAATGGCCGTATTAAATTGAAACTGTTTAATATCATTGGTAACTTTTTTAATCACCTTATGTAACGTTTTATGGAGTAAATCGGCCCCATTTTCTTTTAACGGGTAATTCGTATAATTAGCACATACATTAAAGAACCGTTTTAAAAACCGAAACGCACCGTCAACACCGTCATCAGACCACTCTAGATCCTTTTCCACTGGAGCTCCGAATAAAATAAATATTCGAGCGGTATCGGCGCCATAGCGATCAATAATGGATGCCGGGTCAACGGTATTTCCTAATGACTTGGACATCTTGGCACCATCTTTTAATACCATGCCCTGACAAATGAGGGCCTTAAATGGTTCATCAATATCGTGTAGCCCCATATCTCTCAAGGCTTTTGTAAAAAATCGGGCATAAAGCAGGTGCAAGCACGCATGTTCAATGCCCCCAATATAAAAATCAACGGGTAAATAATGGTTCACCAATTCTTTTGAAAATGGTTCATCTGTATTATCGGGATTTAGGTAGCGCATAAAGTACCACGCCGAATCAAAAAATGTATCCATTGTATCGGTTTCACGAACAACGTTTTTTCCATCAATGGTTACATTGCAAAACTCAGATGATTGTTTTAGTGGATTGCCCTGGCGATCAAATGAAACATTTTTAGGCAGTTCAACAGGAAGATCGGCTTCATTTATAGGCATGGGGGTGTTGGTTTCATCATAAACAATGGGAATTGGCGTCCCCCAATATCGCTGGCGTGAAATAAGCCAATCACGGAGTTTGAACTGATGGGTGTATCCTCCCTTTTTTAATGCGGTTAGTTTTTTGGAAATGGCTGATTTGGCGGCGGTGGTTGTTAATCCTGTAAATTCACCCGATTGCATGAGTGTGCCATTCTCAGTAAAGGGAGTGTCTTCAACGTTTTCAGTATGGGTACTACTTTGAATAACTTGAACAATGGGGAGTTGGTATTTTTTAGCAAACGCATGATCCCGAATATCATGTGCGGGGACCGCCATTACTGCGCCCGTGCCATAATCTGTTAATACATAATCAGCAATAAATAAGGGGAGGTGTTCATTTGTTATCGGATGGACGGCAAATAGGCCGGTACGAACCCCTGTTTTTTCTTTGGTTTGGTCACTTCGGCTAGCGGTATCTTTTTTTAGTGATGACTGAATATAGGCATGGCAATCTTTCGCGGACGTAACATGGGTTAATAAATGAGCTATTTTTTCGTGTTCTGGTGCAATCGATACATATGTCGCTCCCATAAGTGTATCGGGACGTGTGGTAAACGTTTCAATCTGTTCACCAATGGGGGATTTATGGGTATCGACGATATCAAACGTAACGATGGTCCCATCATTTTTTCCAATCCATTGACGTTGCATATTTTTGACACGATCTGGCCATTCATCCAGTGTATCTAAATCCGACAGTAATTCGTCCGCATATTGTGTGATTTTAATGTACCATTGGACAATTTCTTTTTTTTCGATGGTTGCTCCAGATCGCCAACCTTTGCCGTCGATTACTTGTTCATTGGCTAAAACAGTTTGATCTACCGGGTCCCAGTTAACAAATCCTTTTTTTCGGTAGACCAATCCCGCATCATATAATTTTTTAAATAGCCATTGATTCCATTGATAATAATTGGATCGAGAGGTTGAAATTTCTTGATCCCAATCGTAACTA